>JBGSTN010000243.1:0-27322 GCA_041736455.1 Burkholderiaceae bacterium
GCACGATCAGCGTGCGCTCGACAGTCTCGCCGCCATTCCACGCGGCGAGGAGCGCCTTCTTCTCTTCCTTGAGCACTCTGGGCAGCGCGAGCGCGATGGCCTCGAAAAGCATGTAATCGGCCGCTGTCGTCGGCCGCATCAAGAGATCCCCATCCACCGGCATCAGCCAGGGATAGGCCTGAGCGCTGGCCACCTCCCAGTGATGCTCGGCGATTTCCTTGCGCAGCGTCGCGTTCAGTTCGGCGCCGCGCTCGAAGTTGAGCGAGCAGTGCGGCGGCATCGACGATTCCTCGCCACGCTGGATCGCATCGGCCGCATCGAGATAGACGTCGAAATCATCGATGCTCGAGAAACACACCACGCCCAGGCTCTCGCCCATCTGTAATCGAGCAGGACACCGTAATCGAAGAACTCGATTCAACCGGTTGTCAAAGTTGACATAGTTGTCAAAGGTGACTAGTCTTGTCGGCAAGTGTCTTTTGAAGAGATTTCATGCCGAAGACCAGCGCGACCCGTGCGTTCTACCTACCAAAGGTGACGCCTGCCGAGATTCACCGATTTGAGCGTGCTGCCCGAATCAGCGATCCGGAGGCATTCTCCGCCGAATTGAACGCGCTCATCAAAGAGAAAGTAGCTCTGGTTGAAGCACAGGTAATGGCGGCATCCTCCGAGGTGGCCGACTCTTTGGTCAAAAAGGCCAAGAACCTGCGCGCCGAGTCGCGCTGGGTCCCCGCCGCCACCGATTTGCAGCGCGGTCGCAGCGCGATGCTGAAGGTTTTCGACCATCCACAGAACCTTCCGCTACCTGCGTTTGCCAAACTGGCCCACAAGTCCCGGCAACAGATCTACAAGGATCTGGCCGCCAGCCCGCCGCGCCTGTTGGCGCTGAGTGTCGGGCGTCGCGGCCAGAAGCTGCCGGAGTGGCAACTCGACCCACTGCGCCTGCAGCTCACCCGGAAAGTCCTGGAAAAGGCGCAGGAAGTGGATGCCTGGACCGTTTTCCAGGCATTGTCGGAGCCTATGGACACGCTCGCCGGAAAGTCGCCGGTCGAGGCTGTTCGTCCGGGCAACCTGGATTCGGTGTTGGCGGTGGTATTCAGCGCACTGGATCTTCACTGACAAGGCCTCGGCTTGAGCGCGTCAGTTCCCTCTTGGAAGATCGCTTCAGGTGAACTGCTCCAGCATTTGAGTCGCACCGTGTATCGAACGGAGCCGCTCCATTACGGCTTCGTCGGCACGAATCGTTATGACGCCCCCGACAAGTCCTACGGAGTGCTTTACCTGGCATTCGACCTGCCGACGGTATTGATGGAATCCGTATTTCACGAGCATCGTTGGTACAAGCAACAAAGACGGACCATCGCACTTTCCGAAGTCAACAGCCGCATGGTTCGGGCGGTCGGCGTGATGCGCGAACTATTGCTGGCTGACTTGACTGCGCCGAACGTAATGGCGCAGCACTTCGGTTTGAACCTCAACCAACTCAGCAGTCGCCGATACACGCACACTCGAAGAGTGTCGGCAACGGTGCACGCCTTTGTCGACGATCATGGCGTGGATTGCTTTGATGGTGTGCTTTACCCTTCGCGCAACAATTTTCCGGCGAAGTGTGTGGCGCTGTTCGATCGTGCGCGACATAAGGTCCGGGTCATTGATGACATCGATCTTGCAGACCACGCTGATTGGCCAGGCTTCGTTTCCGACTTCAAGGTCGGGGTTGTGCTTGGGAGAGAACCGCGTCGACGTGCATCGTCCAGAAAATAGTCAATCTTCACGCAACTTGGCAATAGCGGGTGCCTCCCTCCGTCTGATTGCTGTCGACCACGGTGAATGTGGCCGCCGGCAAGATCCGGGGGGTGGGTCGATCTGCGTCGCGCCCCCAGGCTGTACGACGCCAATGCGATCCCGAGCTCGGGCGGCAACGAGTTCATCTCTGACGAGCAGGGACACTACGTGAACCCGAATGGATCAATCTGTGGCTTGTTAGATTTTGACCAGGCAATTAGCCTTTCCGCATGCGCACGATGAGCATCTCATTATCCGAAGCCCTGGATTTGTTCGTAGACGAACAAGTCAGGCAGCGCGGCTACGGTACCAGCCGTGAGTGCATTCGCGAGTTGATCCGCAACGATCAGGATCGGTTGCGATTGCGAGCCCAGTTGATCGCTGGCGCAATCTCCGCACCGACTGAGGCCGCCGGCGAGGAATATTTCGATGGGTTACGAAAGCGCGTGCGCATTTTGGCCAAGGCTGTCCGTAAGCCGTGAAGGCCAAGCCAGTCGTTCCGCTCGAGCAGGCTCACCGGGACTCTGACCACAAGTTCATCACGCGGCCAGACTGCCCGGGCGATGAATCGATGCCCGATATTCTCCGTCGGGTAGCTGCGGTTGCACACAATGGATCCCAAGCCCGCAGGTGCGGCCTCCATGCCGAATCGCAATGAACTGGCTGCGCTGCTGGCCGAAAACGCGCGGCTGATCGCGCTGCTCGAATCGCATGGCATCGAGTGGCGCCCGCCGTTAACGTCGTCCCTACCGGGATCAGAATCAACACGGCTGTCGACCGACGAGAAAGTGGCGTTGTTCCGGCGACTGTTTCGTGGGCGCACGGATGTCTTCCCGATTCGCTGGGAGAGCAAGAAGTCGGGCGAGTCGGGTTACTCCCCGGCGTGCGCCAACGAGTGGCGGGTCGGCATCTGCGAGAAGCCGCGCATCAAATGCGGTGACTGCCCCAATCGTCAATTGATCCCAATGTCCGACGCGGTGATCTACGGACACCTCGCCGGCGATCACACGGTCGGGGTCTATCCGCTGCTCGAAGACGACACCTGCAACTTGCTCGCGGTCGATTTCGACAAGGCCGAGTGGCGGGGGGATGCCAAGGCGTTTTCGCAGTCCTGCGACGAGCTTGGCGTCCCGGCGGCACTGGAGATTTCGCGTTCCGGGGAAGGCGCGCACGCCTGGGTGTTCTTTGCCAGCCGTGTGTCGGCTCGCGATGCCCGACGCCTGGGCACGGCCATCATCAGCCACACCTGTGCGCGCACGCGGCAACTAAGGCTCACCTCCTACGATCGCCTGTTTCCCAATCAGGACACGATGCCGAAGGGCGGCTTCGGTAACCTGATCGCCCTGCCGCTGCAGAAGGGGCCACGCGACAAAGCGTGCAGCGTGTTCGTCGACGCCGAACTGCGACCTTACCCGGACCAGTGGGCGTTTCTGTCCACCCTCCGGTCGATGGATGTCCACGACATCGAGCCGACCATCCTGCGGGCAACCGGTGGTGTCCATCCGCTGGATGTCACCTTCATCAACGACGAGGATCTCGCCACACCGTGGCGGCGAGAGCGCACGGTGCCGAGCAAACTGGCTGGTCCGATGCCGAGGTCGTTGACTGTGACGCTGGCCAACCTGATCTACTTCGACAAGGAACAGTTGCCACAGGCGCTGGCCAATCGCCTGATTCGGCTCGCGGCCTTCCAGAACCCCGAGTTCTATCGTGCCCAGGCGATGCGTATGTCGGTGTGGAACAAACCGCGCGTCATCGGCTGCGCCGAGAGCTATCCGCAGCACATCGCATTGCCACGGGGTTGTCTCGACGCGGTCCTGTCCCTGCTGCGCGACAACCAGATCCAATGCGATCTGCGCGATGAGCGCCATGTCGGGCAGCCTCTGCCTATCGCCTTCAGCGGCACGCTGCGCATTGACCAGGAGACCGCCGTCGCGGCGATGCTGCAACACGACGCCGGCGTGCTCTGCGCACCGACCGCCTTCGGCAAGACCGTCACCGCTGCCGCTATGATCGAGCGCCGGGCCGTCACCACGCTGGTACTGGTTCACCGTACCGAACTGCTGAAGCAGTGGCAGGAGCGACTGCAGACCTTTCTCGACGTCGGCAAGGGCGTGGTCGGCACCATCGGCGGCGGCAAGGCCAAGCCCACCGGCAGGATCGACATCGCCGTGATGCAGTCGCTTTCGAGGCAAGGCGAGGTGAACCCGCTGGTCGAAGACTACGGGCACCTCATCGTCGACGAGTGCCATCACGTTGGCGCCGTCTCCTTCGATGCCATCCTGAAGCGAACCAAGGCCCGGTACGTGCTTGGCCTGACGGCGACGCCGATTCGGCGCGATGGCCAGCAGCCGATCATCTTCATGCAGTGCGGTCCGATCCGTCACACGGCCGCCAGGCCCGCGAGTGCGCCGCACGACCTCGAGGTGATTCCTCGCTCCCGCTTCGCCCCGATCGATCTGCCAGCTGGCGCGGGAATACAGGATGTGTTTCGCCATCTTGCCAATGACAAAGAACGGACCCTCGCCATCGCCGGCGAAATCCGGGACGCGGTAGATCGGGGCCGCAAGGTGCTGGTTCTAACCGAGCGCACCGAGCACCTCGAAGCCATCGACGCAGCCCTGCAAGGTCTTGCGCCGAAACCGTTCGTGCTGCACGGCCGAATCTCTAAGAAGCAACGCGAGAGGCTCGGCGCTGAACTCGCCGCACTGCCGCCCGACGCGCCGCGTGTGCTGCTGGCCACCGGCAAGCTCGTCGGCGAGGGCTTCGACCATCCGCCGCTGGATACGCTGGTCCTGGCGATGCCGATCTCGTGGCGGGGCACGCTGCAGCAATACGCCGGTCGCCTGCATCGGGAACACAACGGCAAGGCCGACGTGCGGATCATCGATTTCGTGGACACCGGACATCCGGCGCTGCTGCGGATGTGGGAGAAAAGGCAGCGTGGGTACCGGGCGATGGGATATCGGATCGGCGGCGATGGGGTCTCGAAATGACGTGGTGGGCGTCGTGCGGCGATCAGTTGGTCGCGGATGCAACGCTGAAAGTAAAGTTGTACGTAATTGACTTGCGTGTATCCCATAGGCTACATTTGAAAAATGCGCGTTGAGAAGACCGACGAGTACCGCGAGTGGATCGACAACCTCAAGAAGTCCACACAAGCCAAGGACATCGCCCGTGCGATCCGGCTTTCCCGTCTGTTCGGAGATTGATGAAATGGCTACCTCTGCCCGAAAAAAGTCTGCCAAATTGAAAACCTCCACTTACGACGTGGCCGAGCACCTTCGTACACCGGAAGAGATGGCGGCGTATCTGGATGCTTGGCTGGAAGATGCGCCCGATGACGTATCCGGTATTGCCCGAGCGCTCGGCGATATCGCTCGCGCCAAGGGGATGACGCAGGTCGCGCAAGAGGCAGGGTTGAGCCGTGAAAGCCTCTACCGTGCGTTGAGCGAGGGAGGCAACCCAAGCTTCGCTACTGTTCTCAAAGTCGCGCGTGCGCTGGGATTGCGCCTGCATGCTCAACCGGCTTGAGCGGCAAGGTGCCGATGACAAGGCGATCACGATTGCCGTGATCGCGCTGGCGCACGGACTCGGCCTGCGGGCGGTCGCCGAAGGGGTGGAGAACGACGAGCAGGCAGACTTCCTGCGCACACAGGGCTGCGACGAGATCCAGGGCTACCTGCTGAGCCGGCCTCAGGAGCCTGACGCAATGAGCGCGTGACTGCGGCAGCACGAGAGTCAACGGGTCAGCCGGAAGGCGGAGACGGCAGCGTTGAGCGCGTCGGTCTGATCGGACGGGGCCTCACGTCACCATCGTTCCCGCGGGAACGTTCTTACCGATGGTTCTCGAAGTCCCGCAGGTGGAAACGTGCACCGCACTGCGCGACCCCATGCCGCGCACCAAAGGCGATACGTTTACGCTTGATTACTGAATGCGGCGATCAACCGCTTGCCACAAGCATTTCCAAATGCGCCAGAACTAATCGTCCAACAAACATCCGCGCACATTCCACACCGCCTTTCCATAACCCCGCAGCCACCGTCTCAGCATTGGCGAATCGACCACTGTTGCGCTGATCTCGTAGGCATCAGTGAGTTCCACGTGCTGCTGATCGTCCGACAATCGCGACTCGAGCAGAGGCGCGCCGACCTTTCTGTCGATACAGAAAGTCAGCTGGATCTTCGTACCGTCACCTAGGCGGAAACGTCCATCGGCCTCATACTTTTCCAGGTCGAACTCCTTGGGCCGCTTGAACGTCAGAGTCGAGACCTTCGCCGACTCGATGCGGTGCATAGCCAGGTTGCGCTCGTCTTCGTAGCCGTCGAATCGGCAGACCAGATACTGACGCGGCCCTTGCTGGGCCAGCCCCAACGGCATCACCTTAGGCGTGCTTGCTTCACCCTTCGCATTTCGATAGTGAAGGTTCAACCAGCGATTGTGGTAAAGCGCATCACTGACCGCTTCAAAGACGGCAGGGTCGATCTTCGGCGGCAGCAGTGGCTGCGACGTCGCTACAACCCGAACCTTGCGGGGCCACTCACGCTCCAGATGCGTATCGCCAGCATCGAAGAGATTGCGCCGCGCCTGCTTGAAGAAGCCGTCCATTGACTTCATCAGGCGAGCGGGCAGCATGTTCTTCAGTTGCTCTTCGGCCAACCGCAGCAATAGCGACTCCTGCAGCGTGAGATTCGGCAACGATATGCCTTCGGCGCGCTCAAGCCAGCGATATTGATAGGGCTTGCTGCGGTCATCGCAATCGATCTTGAAATGCTCGCTGAGCGTATCCAGATGGCGCTGGACCGTTCGCAATTCGCGCTTCAAGCCGGCATGGAGCAACTGTCCATGAAGTATTTCTGCGGTGATGGTTTGGCCGCGTGGGATTCGACGCAGCAGCTCGATCGCGTATACGACCGACTCGAGATTCGAGGGGCGCTCGGCCATGTCAGTCCTTCAGTGCCTTGCCGGTGAAAGCCGAAAACATGCGGACCATCGCATAGGTATCGAGCGCACAGTAGGCGAGCAGCTGTCGCTCGATTTCGGCCTTGCGCGAAGCACTCGTCGTCGGCGAGATCGCTTCGACATACGCGTTCATTGCCATCGTGCCATCGCGTACCCCGTCGAGGTGGTTATAGTCGAGATCCGGGCAGAGCGCACGGGAGCGCAAAGAACGTGACCCCGGCAAGCAGCGAAAGTTGGTTTCAGTTGAAGCTGTATTTCAATGTCGGGGTGCAATCCTTGAGCGCCCGGGTCTTGACCCACGTTGGACGCTCACTCAGCCCGAACTCGTCGGCGAAGACGATGGTTCTTCCCTCTCGTCGGGAGTTTCCTTAGCGCCGACCAGCACTCGGTCTTCCCTTCCACAATCGCCACCTCGTCGCGCTGTATCGCTTGTCCTGTGGGCCGCAGGCTGGTGAATTCGAGTTTGTGCACGATGCGCCAGACATGGCCACTGATGAACGCTTCGCCGAACTCGCGCTCGATCAACTGGCCAATGCGCGCCAGCGTCTAAAGCGCGGACGGAAAGCCGTTGGCAATCGCACCGGTGACCAGCATCTTGGCGAGCTTGCACTATTGCGCCAGGTCCATCGAACCGGGGCGAACCAAGGGCCGGCGACGCCAGGCCCGCGGGTCTGCCTACAGCGCTTGCGCCCAGCTCGAGGCAGTTTGGCGAGAGACCTTGCGCACTCGTGAAACCTCGGCCTGTGTCACCCCACGCATCAGCATGCACATGCCGCGTCGGCGCCGCTGTTCCGGAACGTGTCATTGAAATCGCACTTGTACCGTTTTGTTGCCATGACGGCGCCTCGAAGTATCGACACTTCGAACGCCGATCGTCATAGCGAATCGGATGTCGAGAATTTATGCGGAGCTCATTAGGTCCGACCCGACGCATCATTCCCGATTCAATCGTTAGAGCTCGCAAGATAAGCCCGGAATAGGAGTGCGGTGTTGCGGACATTTACGCTTTTAAATCTTGCGCTGCCGGAGGGTACGATCACGCGTACCATTCCCAGTGGCCACTGCACGAGCAACGTCACTATCAGGGGGGCACCTATTTGTAGACCGACTACGGTGTCGAAAATTGCGACATCTACGGTGATACATTTCGGTAACAACTGTTTGGTTGGCCGTTTCCCCCATGGTTTGTTGAGTGCTATCAATATCGCCTTGTGTGGCGTAACACTCGGAGATCAGTGTTCTAGGTTGGAGTAAAGTTTCAGCGGTACGTTCACGCATGCGCGAGGGGTGCAAATGCCTTGAATTTGTTTCCTGGCGGCGCGTGCTTCCAAGCAGCGGGCGACATTGACCGAGCGTTCATCTTTCCGTTGACTTCAACAATTAGTTAGTAAACACTAACTAATTTGAACTATTGGGTGATTGTCGGCGGTGCTGCGCTGCCGAATTCTTCCGAGGCATTGCAATGGCTCGCGTGCAGTTTTCTGAAGAACTTGTTTCGACTCTTGACTTGCTCAGTGAGACAGACAAGGAACAATTTCATGCCCTCTTGATCGATTTGGCGCAATCTTTGAGTCCCGGTCTTTCAGTCGAGGAGCAGATTAGAACCTTTCTACGGCAGTCTCCGGCGCTACTTTTGTCTGAAGAGCTCAAAAGGCAGTTACCCCACGTCTTGCCTGAATTGCATTATTCGCGCATTCGATTGGAGAGTGACGACACATTCGTTAGAGAGCTTGTCGAAGCATGGCAAGAGCGCAACGGTCGAGAATCTAGTTCACAGCAACTCGCCGAACTAGAGCAGGTTTTGAGTGCGATTCTTCGTGTCGACGCCCTTCGGACTTCGATGAAAGGGATCTCCCTGATGGCGGATCACGAAAGATTGTTTCTTGACAGCAGAATATTGACTGACATTCGGCCGATATTCGATGATGACAAGAATGCCTTACCTTCGGGTGCCGTCATCACCCACACAATGAAGATCAACATGTATGTGGATGGGAAGCAAGTATCAATGTACGTTGTGCTTGACGGCGATGATCTACACAAGCTCAAGAGCGTCCTGGACCGTGCGATTCAGAAAGAGCAGCAACTTAGTACCCTAACTGCTTCAGTACTTGGGCCACGCTTTCCATCAACCGTCGACACTGAACGCGGGAATTAGACGATGAATTTCTCACTAGTCGGATGCTTGCCGCCTGAGGAAAGTTCGTCCGAGATATTTGGAGTGATAAGGCGCGCTGGAACGGTTCCGAACGTAACCTTTAACAAGCAATCTGAATGTCTTGTTCATAGTGGATTCCGGAGAGCGAGGTGCCTCGTTCGTAGCCGCGAATGGAAGTATGTGGAATCCAGGTATTCTGGATCCGTCATTATTGCAAAGCTGCTGCTTGGGCCGGTCGATAGTGAGACGCATGAACTTGTCGTACTACACCCGGTGTCTTCAGCATCTCCAAACCGTAGGGCAATAAGAGAATTAAATGAAAATGTGAAGCCATCGTCTGCGCCTTTTCAAGCGTCATTTGCGCTTTCGGTGTTGGTTGATAAGAGCGTGGTAAATAGGTCGGAAGCAGAGCGAGGACGTTTCGCAGCTAAGCTGCACGCAGTTATCGTTGGAATGTTCCAGTCTATCGCAGACGCGCAAGTGTATTCCGGCGGCGGCTCCTTTCAAGTTTCAGAAGGCAGCAAGTTCGTGCGCTCGATCACAAGAGGATTGCAGAGTCGTATAGTCTTAGATCCGTATGAAGGCGCCAATTTCTTCAATGCCCTTTATCTTGAACTGCTGTCTTCGTGCCCGCTGTCAATGAATAACTGGACGCTTGATTTTAGTGCTGACGGATCGTTGTACTTAACTGCGTCATCATTGGCAACGCCGGATCCGGGAATACGGAGGGAGGCTGTCAAGATTGCTCGATCGAAGTCTGGCATCCGCGTTGACGAGTGAAGTTCCGCTTAGCACATGTGACTGATCTTCACTTGAGCGCTCGCCGTGACTGCCTGAATGTCGTTGCTGATGCTTCAAGCTCGAGAGAGAGAATTCGCCTCGCATATAGGCATTTCTTTGGTCAACGTGACGAGAAAGAAGCATTTTTCTACCCCTCGGGCTACAACCCTGACGCTGCTTTAAAAGCCGTACACACCATCCTAAGTAATAAGGTCGACGCTGCTGTTCTCACCGGCGATTTGGCAACAACCGGCGAAGCCGAAGACATTCGAATAATCGTTGATTTCTTGTGCGGGCATCCGCTCGAGTGGTGGTCAGTTAGCCAAGCTCCTTCTTTGCTAAATGAGACAATAGTGATTCCGATGCCTGGCAATCACGACCGCTTCGTTGACATTGCATTAACACCTGCGTCGCCACATTTTGAGCATCAACTTGGTCGATATTGGGATCTTGGGCAAGATCTCAGTTACTCATACTGGCTGCCTCATGAAGAGAGTGGACGGGTTCGCGTAGCGACACTCAGGAGCGCTGACCAATCGCTGTCGATAGTTATGGCAGACTTTTCGCTCTGGTCGGCCAATGATGCTGAACATGGGCTTTTTGCGTATTGCGGCCAAGGTAAAGTGTACGAAAGGGTCTTGAGAGAGCTGGTTTACGCAACTCAAAAGGTCTACGAAGAAGAAAGCGAGCAGTGGTGCGCCGGAGTCATTTGGGCCGTCCACTTTCCTCCAGAGTGTCCGAACTTGGATAGCAATTTAAGACTGTTATCCGGCTCTGCCCTAGTTCAAGCGGCGGTCGATGCAAATATCTCGACAATCCTTGCTGGCCACGCGCACCGTACCGGTCAGTACAATGCACTTGCTGGCGATAAAGCGGTTCGCGTCATATGCTCTGGACCGACTGCGGGTCTTGACCGCGAGGAAAAATTCAGCCTAACGTTTCTAGACATATGCGTTCCTCAGCCCGGCCAGATCGTTTGCGAACCGATCCACTATGAATACAGAAACGCAGCGTTTAGACAGATGCCGAATTTTCCCCGGCTAGACTGAGTACGTGTCGTTTGTCGACAGGAAATGAGCTCGAAATATCGACTTTGCACGAACCGACACTTTCCTGCATTTTTCCTCCCAGCGCGTATTCAAACGCATGATGGCAGTCATTCCCGGAAGATGTCTACTTTGGTCTCCAGGCACTTCCGTAAGTTCAGGTCGTGTGCCCCCACCTCGAACCAACTGCCAGGCTTCTGGAAGAAATCCAGGCCTCGCCCGATCTTGATGACCCAGCCGTTATCCAGCCGGATCTCCCGGTCGTGGATGTTGGGGTTCAGCTTGACGTCCAGCTCGACGTCCTGCTCTAGCAGGCTTTGCTTCAGCTCCTCGAGCTTCTCGGCCATCTCGGCCAGCGGAGTCTTTTCGTCGTGCCCGGTGATCAGCGCGATCTTCTTGACCGTGCCTGCCTTCAGGACAGTCTCACAGAACCGAACGAAGTTCTGGATCTGATGCTGCAGGCGGATGTACGGGTCCTCAATGACCACCGCCTTGGCGCCCTTCAGGTACGGACCCAAGATCGACTCGTAGCTGTACCCGGTGTCGCCGTACAAGATCGTGAAGTGCTGCTCCTTCAGTTCCTCCTTGGCAGCAACCGGGGGTGCATCAACCGTGACAACGGCGGCCGGAGGCGGCGGAGCGTCGCTCGGTACCGATGGCGCAGCGGCTGGCGTCATTGGCTCATTCGCTTCGGCAGCCGGTTGCTCCTCAGCCATCCTCAGCCGGCGACGGGCTGGCTCCTGGGTGGCAATTGCATTCTTCGACTCAGGGCAGAAGACCACCACCTCCTCGCCGGACGTCTTGAAGTACGACAGCCCGATGCGAGCGAACTCGTCGTCGGGCTTGCGCTTGTTCATCTGCTCTTTCACGCGCCGTCGACACTCGACAGCGTATGCCACGTACTCCTCGAACTCTTCGTCTGAGGGCGGCCCGTGGGGATGCAGGATCTTCAGGAACGCGCAGACCGTCTTCTTGATTCCCTTCTCGTCACGACCCTCGATGGCCTTGCCCAGGCGAATGCGCTTGCCCACCTCCTCGTACCGGTTCGTGTGCTTGAACTGGTAGTGGAAGGCTTCCGCCAGGTAGTCCGTGATGAAGCCGTAGTTGCTGGTCAGGAAGGCACTGCTGTTCTTGGGCATCTCCCAGCCAGGGATGTATGCCGCAAAGCGGTCCATCACAGCCAGATCCAACTCCGGTGGCAGCGGCTGGAAGAGGTCGTGTTCGTGGGAGTGCACGACCTGCTGCACCGACACGTCGATGTTGCCGACGAAGCTCAGGCTGGCATCGGCAATGACTTCGGCACCACGGGAGAAGCGCCCGTTGGCCATGAAGTCCTTCATGATCTGGATCGTGTCGGGGTCTCGGACCTTGATGCCGCCCACCTCGTCGAACGCCACGGTGTCCCAGAAGCCGACCAACCCCACCTTGCGCCGGGCGTTGTTGTAGAACAGGGTCGCCTTCGTCGCCTGTCCGCCAGAGATCAACGTGGCGTAGGGCGAGAACTCGCTGAAGAAGTAGGACTTCCCCGTGCCCCGCGGGCCCAGCTCGATGTAGTTGTAGTTGGGTTCGACCAGCGCCGCCAGACGAGCAATGAAATGCATGCGTACGCGCGGTGACAGGGCATTGGGCTCCAGGCCCACGGACCGCAGAACTGCCGCCATCCACTCGTCACGCGTGAACGCTGCTCGTCCTTCGGTGTAGCGGTCGAAGTCGAATCGCGTTAGCTGAATGGGGCGCAGGTCCTCGATCGAGAACGCATAGTCATCGTCCTCGATGTCGTTGTGCGACAGCGTGACTTCGGCCCAGATGCCGCCTTCGAGCAAGCGGTCGTTGTCTCGGTAGAACTTCTCTCCGATGGCGATTCGCTGGGAGTTGAAGTTTTCGAGCGACGCCCAATGCCGCTTCTCTTTCTCGACGTAGCGCACATGCACCTTGTCGATGAAGCGATGCTTGCCCTTGGTGGCCACGCGCGACTGGGCCGCGTTGGCCTCGTCTGGGCGCACGTAGTTCTCTTGCAGCGAAGAGAGCACCGCCTCCATGCCCGCATCCAGTTCGGCCTGGTCGTTGCTGGCGCAGTACTTCGCCAGCAGGAACTCCAGGACGAAGGTGGGGACATTGGTCCCCTTCTTGATGCGATGCAGCAGGTCCTTGCGCAGCACCTTGCCGTCGAAGGTGGTGTTCAGTTTTTGGTCCAGTGCGTCCATCTGGGCTACTCCGTGTAGTCGGTTTCGAGCGCCACGCTGTTGAACGCGACCAAGGTCGTGGGGTTCAAGGCCTTCACCGAGAACTTGCCTCGGAACTCTTCGTCCATCTTCAACGCGATCTGCTTGCGCTGCCCGGGCATCAAGGTAATGATTCTGGTCGCCGGGTTGACATCACCGCCGGGACGCGGCTCACCCACCACATTACCCTTGGCATCCTGCGCCTCAAGCAGGAGCTCGACGCTGCTGTCTTGCATGAATATGTCTTCGCAGATCAGCATGACGTCGACCACCGGCAAGCGCGTGGTGATGCGCTTGGCGCCACCCTTGTAGTTCAATTCCACGGTCACGGCGCCGCGTTCAGCCTGGGCTGCGGTGTCGAGGCGCGCCACGAGAACCGGCACCACGGCCTCGGCCAGAGAGGCGCCGCCGTGGAAGTACAGATGCCCCGACCGGTACGGCGCCATGCTGCGCGGCATGGCAATCTGCTGAAAGTCGCCACGGACGCCGACCTTGGCAGCGCCGAGCACCAGGCTGTGCCCATCGCTGCTGCCGTTGCCCAGCATGATGCGGTCGTGCGCATTCACCGGCCAGTTCCCCTGGGGCTTGATGCACACGTCACCGGCCTCGGCCTGGGCGTTCAGGAAGAAACCGTGGTCGGTGACGATCACCGCCTCCTTGAATCCCATGCCGCGGAGCTTGTGCACTGCAACGCGAATCAGCTTCAAGGTTCCCGGGATCAGACCCAGCGTGGTCTCGGGGTTGTTCTCGAGCTGGCTGTCGATCTCGGTCGACCGCAGCACCAGCAGGTCAACCGTATCGGCCAACTTCGGCTTGCGGCGTACGAAGTCATTCAGCGGCATCTCGGCGAACCTATCACCGTAGCGCTTGGCCAGCACGCCCATGCGTTGCTGCACGTTGCCCACGGCGACGCCGTCCAACGACGGCACCAATGTGTCGCCATCAAGCTTCAGGCTCAGCGCCGCACCGGCACCGGGCAACAGGCTGGCCATACCCACCGGCGTGATCGTCGGCAACTGCGCGTAGGCTGCCTGCAGTTCCACCGGCCCGTCCTCCGCCAGCATGCGTTCCAGCGCCACACCCAACTCGTAGCGCAGCGCGTCGACCATCAGGTACGCCACGCGGCGTCCGCTCTCCTTGAGTCGATCACCCACCAGCTTGTCGAACACGTCGGCGTTCGACAACCGACCCACAGGTGGCCAGCCCGACGACTCGATGTGCTTGGCGAACACCCCTTGCACCTTCTCGGCCAGCCTGCGGTAGCGACCCCGGGCCTGGTTGATCACCTCGTGCATCAAGCCATGCGGGTCGATCAAATCGCCCGCCGCCTGCTCGAACTCGCGTTGAAGACGATCCGCTTCACGAAGGCTGCTGAGGTAGAACTCGATGAGGCTTGCCTGCGTGCGTGAGTGATCGGGCAACTGGCGTTCGAAGTCTTCGCAGGCCTCCACCAGGCTCAGGCCGGCACGCACCAAGTCCCACTGTGCCTGGCTCTCGCCTTTGCCCAGCCATACAGAGCCCTTGTGCCGGGCTAGGACCGTGCGGGTCAGGTCCGTATCGTTGCTTGCCAGTCCGTCGATGGCCGCGCGGAGGAAGGTCCGCTCCTCAAACGGGAAGGTGTCACGCACTCCCAGGTCATCCAGCGTGCCGCAGACATCGGTGAGCTTCAGGTCGGCTTCCACCCTCTCGGCTCGCTCCACGTACACCGCCCGTGCTCGTGGGTCGCTGCGCAGACGATCACACACGTCCTCGACGATGGGGCGGGCTTCCATCGGAGCCTGCGGAACGCCCTTTAATGCCTCCGGAAGTGCGCCTGGCAAGTCGAAGACGAACTCGCTGAACAGCACATATCGCCAGAGCTCATCGGCCAGCGCCGACCAGGTCTTCCCCCTTGTCTTCAGATTCAAGCCCAGCGTCGCACGTACGAAGTCGCGCGCCTCCTGCGCCCAACCTTCACCCTGCTTTAGCGCTTCAACCTGAGTAGGTGTCGGGGCAAGTATGGCGGCCAGAATCTCGCGACCCGACTCGACCTGCAGGTTTGCCCTAAGCTGTGGCCAACTCACGCCGCGCCCTATCGCATCGATCACCGCGAACGCAGGGTCCGCGGGCGATGACGCGAAGACCTGGCGGATCTCCGTTGCATGGTCAGGCCTCGCCCGCAGGCACAGACTCAGGTACTCGTCACCATCGTCTCGGGGAAACACAGCTCCGCACTCTGCGTAAAGCGCAAACGGATCGGCTTGCTTTTCCTCGTCAGACTCGGGCCGCCTACGAGGCACGTAGATCAAGACACCATCCACCGGCGTCTTCGGGTGCCCTACGTCTCGAAGTGCCGACAACGCGGCCTCACGGCTTTCGATGCTGCTCTCGGACGCGTCCACGACCCGCAGCTTGTCAGCCGCCAGATCGAAACACTGCTCGCGGTAGCGCTTATCGGTGTCGTACACCACCAGCGCCCCGGCCTCCTTCAAGCGAGGCCGCAGCACACTCTCACGGATGAACTCAGCAATGCTCATGCGACCCGGTTCCAAGCCTCGAAGCGCTGGAATCGAGGCAGCTTGCCCATGCCTCGCTGGATGGCGTAGAACCAAACGCCCACCGTCCTGTCCTGCGCCTTGCTGGACTGCTGCTTGATGCTCATTCTTCTAGTCCCTTCTTCCTGCCGCGTGTCTTATTGGGCGCCGCCTCGAGTTCGACGTACAGGCTCTCCAGCCCGTGCGCGATGGCGAGGGATTTGTCGGCTTTGCACTTCTCGCGCACTCGATCCGGCCAGTAGTTCATGGCCAGGTGCGACCAGTCGTAGTCGCCTTTCTCGAGCTTTGTCCAGCTCTCCTTCAGCAGCTTCTGCCACGGCCTGTAGCGGAACAACGGCCACAGGGGCGCAGCGCTGATCTGTACGCCGTCCTCGTGGTTGGGCTTATAGGTGGGAGCCAGCTTGAGCAGGCAGTCGCGCAGCTCGATCAGCTCCAATTCAAAAGCCTGCAGAGCCTCGAACTGCTTCTCATCCTCACGGGTGCGGGCAGCGCCCCGGTTGCGCAGCAGCGCAACGTCGCCGCCCACCTGCCTAAGCTTGGGTTCGACGAAGTCGTTGACTGCGTTGTAAAGCGTCTGGCTGGAAAGGCTGGGGTAGTAGATCCACAGGTTGTAGCTACCCGAGCCAGTACTAAGAGGCCAATAGATGGGCGCTTTGCGGCGGCTCTTGGAATATCGCTGGAGGTGGAAGGGGAAGAAGTCCTTCTGCAGCCAGCGGCGAAGGTCATTGGGCACTGACGCATCGACGCAGGCCAACACCTCATCCATCACCCGCACCAGGTCGTGCGGGTGGCCGGCGTCGTCCACCAAGACACCGAAGTTGACAAAGAAGGGTGCCGAATCTTCCGGGAGCATTCCCGGACTTCGGCGCGACAACGAGTCGAGCGGCTCAGGCACAGGGGGAGCATCTAGTTGGCCTATAGCTAGACGCCAGTCGAAGCGGCCAAATGCAACTCCAACAGCCCACGACATGAGCAGCACGTCCCCTGCACCACTGGTCTTCGCTGGATCCTCTGGTCCATCTTCGTCTTCATCTGCCTCTTCAACAGAGGCACGCACCGGCGTCACGTCTATTGGTCCTTCGGCGCAGTCTTCGGGCCCAACGCGATAGATTCGAAACGCAGCCTTCTCTATAGCCTGCTGCAAATCACTCAGTTCAACGTCGTAACTGGACTTGTAGTCAGGCCGTAGTCGCTGGAGTAACGTCCCGGGAAGAACAAAGGCGTGTGAAGTCTCGACAGCTTGATCCATTAGCTGGCGTAGCTTCCATTGCTTCAGCGCCAGACCGGCAAGGTCTGCCAAGTCACCTTCAACAAGATCAGGAAAAGGAGTTTGCTGGATCGTGCCTACTTCGTAGGAGCGCGCTTGCGCATCGGTTGCATTTAATCTTGTCGCAACCAATGCGGCAAACGGCCGCGAGTTCATGAGCGCACACATGGCAAGAAGATGCTGGACATTGTCCTCATCATCGAACGCGGCTGGTCCCTTACCTGAAAAGACACTCCCTGATGGCATCAGACGTGGCGAAAGCCTTTGCGTTCTGCTCGGCCACGTGATCCCTGGGCGGAAGAAGTACTCTAGTGATGCAGGGCGCTCCATGGGTCGGTGCCTGGTACCGACGAAACCGAGGTACGTCTGCCGGGTCGGACTCCACGCGACCAACAAATGGACATCGTAGTAATAGGGGCTAAACGTACCGCCCTTAGAGATCGGTTTCCACTCGAGCAGACCGGGCCGATCACCGACTGGCTCCCACCATAACCTCAGATACCTGTTGTCATCTCCTGCGGGGTTTGTGATGCAGGCATGTCGCCGACCGTATTGAAACCTTGGAAGAGATCGGAATGCATTTCGCAAACTGTCCGTAGTCCAGTACGCAAAGGCCGAGGTCGGGATGTCCAAGAATATTGTTGGATCGACGTCGAAGACAGAGGGTGACAGCTGCCCTTCGCGAAGTCCTCTCACGACCTTAGCCAGCGCGTCGGCCTTCGCAGCTGCGCCGAGCACGTTGAGGAAGACAGTCATTCGTTCTTCTCCAGCACATATGCTGCGGCCTCAACCATTGCATCGTCCATTACGCCATGCCCAAGATCTGCAACGGTGAGAGGAACGCTCGTTCCTAGGAGGATCGTCTCCCTCCATTCCTGGAATGTCGAAAGGTACAAACATGGCCGCGCTGTGATCGCGCCCAGATATCCGCCACCACGAAGCAAACCTAGACCACGCTCGACAAAGATGCACAAGAGATCTCCGCGGGAGATTGGAAATATTGCAGCCAGGTCTTGACTGCTATTGGGAGGGAGCATCCCAAACGGCGGATTCATCACAACCACGTCGAATATTTCACGGCATAAGTCGATAAGCCGCAGGCCCTGCAACGCATCTTGTGCGAACAGCCGCGTTTGGTAAGTGGCATTAGCGGCTAGGGCGAACTCTGTGAGCGCGTCCCGCAGCCGGGCTTCGGCTTTGCGCCATTGCTCTGCGTCGGCATCCCTAAACAGGCTACCGTGTTCGCCAAAAACCGCCCGCACCAAGTTAGGTAGATCGCGCTCGACCTTCAATAGCACGCCGAGCTCGGGCACGTTCTTCAGCAGCTGCAAGGTCTTGGTGAAAAGTTCAGCATCTAGACCATCGAGTTGAGCCGAGAACTGCTCGCGCAGCTCTCGCTCCGCCGGCGGTGCCGTGGCGGCGATGACATTGCCACGGCCGATGGCGGGCCGCTCCTTGGCCTTCACGCCCTCGTCATGCCAAGCCCGCTGCGCCCGCAGCCACAGCGCCAGCGATGCAATCTGCGCGGCACGCGGGTCGATGTCTACGCCGTAGATGTTGTGCTTGATGATCAGGCGCGGCACGTCGCGCAGGTAGTCCTGCCGATCGGCATAGGTCTGGCACAGCGGTTGTAGACCCGCACCCGGCTGTGTGCTCACGTCGAGGCTTCCAGGACCGTGGGCTTGCTCCCAGTCCCAGGCCTCGCAGTAAATAGCAAGGAACAGGTCGAAGGCATAGAGCCCGAAATGCATTGAACCGCAGGCCGGGTCCAGCAGCTTCAGCGTGCGCGGTTCACGCAGGCGCAGCGCATCCGGCGGCTGTTCGTCGGGCTTCACCAATAAGTACTGGCAGCGCTCGCGAAGGCCAGTCTGGCCGCCGGTGGCGTTGAACCACAGGCGGCCCAGCGTGTTGTCCACCAGAAACTCCACGACGTACCGCGGCGTGAAGAATTGGTTGCGCACAGCCAACTCTCGGCTGTTGCGCGGTGCTTGGCTGGCGTCGCGCATGGCCTTGCGCTCTTCCTTGCTGTTGAAGTACTGGTAGATCCAGCCGATCGTCTCGTCCTCGCTCCAAAGCGGTGCGATTTCGGCGTCATTGATCAGGCTTAGCACCTGCAACAGCGCGGCCTCACGCGGGAATAGGCGACCTTGGGGTGAGTGACGGTCGAACAGGCCCGGCAGGTCCTGGGCAAATTCGTCGAACACGCTGAAAAGGTACGCACGATAGGCATCCCCCGTTTCGCCAAGGCCGGTACCGGCTAAGCGCGCGTACAGCTGGAACCCCCTGGCCTGCAGACCACTGCCCACCGACTCCACGAGCAGCCCCCGAGCCTCGGCCATGCGCAGCGCGGCTAGGCGGTTGAGCACCGTGAAGGCCTGTTCGCGCACGATGCGGTCCAGACCCTGGCGGGCGTTCATGTCGCCGCCAGCGGTGTAGTGCGCCAGCGTGTCGCGCAGGATACGGGCGGTCTCGCGCTGGGCGTCGTTGATATGACGCAGGCTAAGCAGCACGGTCGTGGTGCCGGCGCCTGGGTCGAGCCCATAGTCGTTCTGCAACTGGCGAGTGAACTCTTCCTCCAGCACCCGGCGCGCATCGTTGACGAAGCGCTGTAGGCGGCCCCGCGTGGCTTGGTTGAAGGCCATTTACTGGGTGCCTCCGTCGCCTATGGCGAAGGTGACCTCGATCTCCGCATAGAGGCCAACCTGCGTTTTGATCTCGTTTAGCTGCTGAATGACCGTTTCCAGTTCGGCCGCTATCGTAATCTTGGCGGGCACGGCAACCGTACGCGACAGCCTGGTGGTGCCATTCTCCCCTGACTTGGCACGCTCCTCCTCCAAGCGCCGGCGGACACGCTCCTGGCCCTGTCGCTGGATGGACCTTTTCAGGTCGTCCAGCGTGCTGTTGATGTCGTAGTCGCGTGCGAGGAGCTTCTTCAGTCCGGACAGATCCTGCGTAGCTTCCATCGCCAGGCCATCCAGTCGGCCGACTGCATTGCCGCGCTCTTCCTGGGTCAGCTCCTCCCACTCGGAGATGCGCTGCAGGTCTTCGACACCGTCCTTCAAGCGCAGCTTCTGTTGTTCGGTCAAGGTGATGACCGCGTCACGTACGCGTCCTTTTAGGTGCGTGAGCTGGGAGTTGAAGTCAGGAGCGTGCTTGAAAAAGTCCTCCTTGCACAGGCGATCGCCTATGGCGGTCAGGTCCTCAGCCGCTTCCCGGCGCAGTTCCCCCGGCACTCCGGTGTCGGGCAAAGCCACGATGTCATGGCGATGGGCTTGCAGTTCGCGCAGGGTGGTGTCGAGCCCGTTGTCGAGAGCGCGCTTGACTTCGAGGGCCCACTTCAGGTTGTCGTAGATCGCCGAAGTCTCTGCACCCAGACGCTGGGGGGCATCGGAAGCATCCGTGAACAAGACGTCAGCGACGTCCTGGTTCAGTGTGCGAACCCGATCACTGCCCGCCAATCCAAGGCCGCTGAGCTTCTCGGCCAGCGAGCCGTAGTCGAGCTGGAAGCATGGGAAGTGCTTGGCAGCCGCCTTGCTCACCTCCTGCTCTAGCGGGATCACCATGTCCCCCACCAGCTCGGTCAGCCGCTCGGCGGCCCGGCCCAGGGTCTCGATGGACGGTCGTTCGTCGCGCAGCGCGACACCGATCGGCTTGAAAGAGTTGTTGGTCTTCAGCGCATCGATGGCCTGCTGACCGGCCGCAGTAACTTCGCGCCCCGACACCTTGAGTTTGACTTCGCCTCCCACGAGCATGGCGGCCAAGATGTAGCGCGTGGTGTCTGGGGACCAGCCAAACGGATCGGTGCTGAAGTCGTCGAGAAGGCGCTTGCCATCAACTGTTCCGCGCTTGTCGATGTAGTCCCGAATGCTGACCATGGCTTTGTGGTCGGTCCTGAACGACGCGCGCCCCACGTTCGACTGGACCAGGCCCAGAGGATCCAGGCTACTGGCGATGGCGGCCGGGTTGGCCACCTTCAGGAACTTCTCGGCCGTATCCGTGGCGGCGCGCACCGGTGCTTCAGCGTAGCGGTCGAAGACTTGCTCGGCCACGTCGGCCAGCAGCTTCTTGCCAGCTTCCAGCAGGTCGGCATCCAGCGCCGAAACAGCCGTGGCCTGACCGCGGAAGACAAACGAACCCGCTTGGAGTGTCTGCTTGATCTTGCTTTGGAGCTGGGTGGCCAGCTTGGCGGCGCGGTCGAGCTGCCCGGCACAATAGTCCTTCACCTCCTGATTGGGCTCATTGCGGTGCAACTCGGCGATGCGCTGGCACCGGTAGATCTCGTTGGAAAGGTCATCTAGTTCGAAATTCGCTCTGGTCAAAAGGCCGATGATGTTGCGCCCGGACCGGCTGCGGGAGTCGTCCAGCATGCGGGTCTTCGCGATTTCGTAGTCGCTGGCGGAGACCAGTTCAACCACGGTTTGGATAGCGTTCTGATCACCCGCCAAGCTGGTGACGGCGCTGCCCGACTGCGCCTTCAAGCCTGTGGCCACAGCCATGGTGCCGTGCAGGCTGACACGGGGCAAGGGATCGAAGGTTTCGCGGAGCGCATCGTTGAAGATGCGCTTCACATCCACGGTACGCAGGGCAATGGCGCCACGCTCTTGCTCGATGTCGCGCAGCTTCTCGCTCAGGAAGACGAGGTTGCCGTCCTTCTCACCCAGCGGCACATGGACGTCATTGAGCATGTCGTCAACTGCCTTCTTCACAGCGTCCAGCTGGGAAGGCGCAGTGACAGATGGGTGCATCAAGCTGGCGACGTTCTGCACCGACACCGGCAGATTGCTCAGGATCTGCAGCACCGCTACGGTCTTGGCGATGTCCTGGTGCAAGGCCGAGTCAGGGAATCGAATCTGGGCCTTGCCGACGGACTGATGGACCGATGGGAAGGCACGCCGGATGTCCTTCTCCAGCTCGTCGTACAGCGTGACGGTGGTCGCCAGCCAGCCGACGGGCTGATCTGCCATCGCCTTACTGCCGCCTTCACCCTTGAGGACGTCCTGAATCACTTTGATGGCCGAGCGCAGGCCAATGCCGCCCGTGGACTTGGCCAGTGCGCCCAGCAGGTGCAGCAGGATGTCGAAGTGCGCCGGCAGGAACGGGTAGAGGTTGGTGAAGCCGGTCTTGGCGAACTCGGCGTCGTAGTACTTGGCGTCCTGCAGCTTGGTGTTGTGTCGCAGCGCCTGGCCGTGGGCATCGAACAGGCTGCCCAGCGTCGTCTCGCCGGCAGGTGCCTTGCCCAGCAAACGCCGGTAGCAGATCTCCTTGATGTCGCTGGACTCCAGGTCGATCTGGACGGGGAATCGGTCTTTCAGCTTGTAGAGCTTGTCCGAGTTCAGCGACGCACGAGGGTCGTCCTCGGTGAGCGTCTGCTGAGCGGTGGAGATGATCCAGACCTTGCCGTCGCCGAGGCGCTTCAGGTTCTTGGCCAGGCCGTCAAGGTTCAGGATCAGGTTGTCGCGCGACGCAACGTACTGACCCACCTCATCGACAATGAAGATGATGTTCTGCTTACCGCTCTTCGCGCGGACGATGTCGATCATCTCCTGCACGCGCTGGTCTTCGAACTGGAAGAACCCGTCGGTGCTGGACGAAAACGACTTCGCGTCCGGGAAAAGCGCCGGGTACATCTCGTGCGCGATCTTCGGGATCAGGCCGTCGATGGCCAGCGGGTTGTTCTGCACGCGCGCCCACGTGGCGCCCGGAAGCGCCTTCGACACGCGTTCATGAAGCTCGGGCGTACGGCCGTCCTTCTCCACCATGCGCTCGAAAGCCGTCACCTTCAGGTTGCGCGAGTAGCCTGCCCACTGCAGCACCTTGAAGTACAGAACGGTGGAAACGTCTTCCATTGTGGCACCGGCCAGCATCTCGCTGGCCAGGTCCAGCATGACCACTGCGGCCGGGAATCGCTGCGCCACTGTGCTTAACAACGCCTTAGTCTGCGGCTTGTGCAGGCGATCTTGCAGGTGCTTCAGGAAGGGCGTGCCATCGATCGTGCACTGGTCGTCGAAGGCCAGGCCAAGGTACTTGGTGAAGGAGCTCTTACCCGAACCGTAGAAGCCCGAAACCCACACACCGATCTCGTTCTCGCCACCCGACTCCATGGCCAACTGCATACGATCAAGCAGCTTGCGGAACTGTTCTTCGATGCTGTCGGTGACTACGTACTCTGAGATCTCCGCCTTCAACCGCGCTTCCTGAGACGCGCCGTAGGTGATGACCTTCTCGATCGTGCGGTAGATGTCTTTGCTCGGGTCGAACAGTGAGCGAATGGTCATGTGTGGGTCCCTGTGATCTTTGGAGTTCTTAGCCGCCGACGTGCACCGACCGATAGTTGCCGTCTTCAGGGTAGAAGCCGAGAAACTTCAGACGCGTCTTGCCGGTGCGCACGCCGGGGTACAAGAAGATGGTCGGCACATGGAACTTGCCTTGAAGCTGGCTCTCGATGGCGCCGATGCGCAGGAATGGATGCAGCGCCTCCAAGTCCGTCACCAGCAGCAGCGCATTGGGCTTGCCTTCAAGGGGCTGCAGAGCATCTTCGAGCCGCTTCAATAGCGCGTCGTCAGCGGTCAGGATGTCAGCCAGGGCTTTGTTGGTGCGCGGCCAGTCCAGGGGGGCAGCCTTGTCCTCCAACACGCACAGCGACCAGAACGGGTCGGCCTTGAGCTGGCTCCAGATGTGTTCTGCCACCGAGAACCTGTGAACGTCCCAACCCTCCTGATGCAGCTTCGCAACCCAGGCGGGTGTCTGGCGCTTGACCTCGAGGATCTGATGGGGCGGAAACACGAGGTAGTAGATCGGCTCGAAGCTCGCGTGGCCGAGTTCGCGTCCGTGCCGGATGCGTTCTCGCAGTTCGTCAAAGTCAGCCTTGAGCGAGGACATCGCAGAGCGCCTCCATGTCTTGTTGTTTCCAGCTGATGCGCACAGCGTCACCGGCCGACTGCACGATGAGCTGACCCTTCAGGGACAGCCGCTTCATCTCTTCAAGCACATCTTCTCGCGCTAGGCCGAACAGTTGCCAATCGGCGTGCGTGAGCAGCGCGTTATCGCCGACGCCGGAGTGATGTAGTTCATAGGCCAAGTAGGCTGCGACGGGGGCGGCAATGCGGAACGGCAGGATTCGGCGATTGGAACGAAGGCCACGCTCCAACATGCCATAGTCGGCACAACATCCCGTGAGGTAGCCCGAAACGCGGCGAATCGTCGTAGGCGACCACGGCTTGACGGTCTTGCCATCGTCGATGCCACGCTGCACAAATGCGCGTGCGTCGTCATTCGCAACATGCGTGTAGCCACCGGCGTACCGTGCCCAGTAGACCTGGCGCACGAAGTCACCGAGCACGGGGTTGGCTCGGCTCGTGTAAACGAGCATCAACTGCGTCAGCTCTGAGGTGGTCATGCCCTTGGCGAGGCGCTTCAGGTGCGAAGCAGGCGCGCCCTGCGACACCAGGTAGCGCGGCGCGAAGCACTCGACGATCACGTTGCGTAGCCTGCGCGCGGTGACGTTGGGAAACCGACCGGAATTGAGCGCAACGTGCTGGAGCTGCACCGAAGTCATTCCCGGCACCCAAAGTTCCAAAAGCGTTCTGGTCTCATTCACAAGGCCAAGGCCCGCTTGCAACTGAGTTGTGTATGGCTTATCAGAAAGCACGCTCACCCAACCAAATACGGATAACACCTGCCTTCATTGAGGAAAACGGATTCATAGGCAGATGCGATTGACTGCGCAACGCCGGGCGATGCGAGGTCCTTGATCTGCCCGACTATCGTCGGGCCTGCACCTTGGCAGACCGTTCCTGCCGCAATTTGTGTCAACGCTTGGAGCGCCACTTTCTTCTCCAACGGGGTCTTTGTCATCACGTCCAGCCCACCGGTACCTAGCATGAGGGAATGCAGGTCTTGTTCGACTTCCTCTGGCAAGCGAAAGAGGTGGAAGCTTCCAACGCTGAGATGCTCATCGTGAAGCCGACGTGCGGCTTCGACCACTCCGTGGTATTGCGCCAACCGCGATGTCTTAACAAAGACTGGTTCCAAGAACAGGCGGCTTGATGGATCGAAAAACATCGTCGGCCACCAAGCAAATTGGTGGCGCTCGCCCAAAAAACCTATGATCAAACGAAGCCGCAAAAGCGTTGGAAGATAGCTGATATACGTCGTCATACAAATCGATCAGTCGAAGGAAGTTATTGTTTATCGTTAGAACTACGTACCAAATGCGCTGGGGCGATGCATCAATTCCCGGGTATTCGAATTCTAATCAGTCCGCAATAAAGGGGTTGTCCGGATTGAGAAAGTTTTGGATGCCTTATTGAACTAGGAATGCCCGCTGTCCGTATGCTTCTAGTGATTATGGCCGCTTGTTGAAGCAACGAGCCGTATCAACGTAACGATGGTTGCGTACGCATTCCAACACGGGAAAGTGAAGATAGTCCTTGGATCTTCGCAGGAACTGACCGTGCGGTCTCGGCATTGCTGCCCACACGGTTGTCAAGTGACAACGAGGTTCCAATCGATTTCATGAAAACGGCCGTGAGGTTTAGAGCTTTCCGAAGGTTGTCTATGCGCGATTGCCATCTACTGTTGTTATGAGTGTTCGACGTCACTTCTTTCTTCGCTCTTCCTTCTTGACTGCGGATTGCCAATGAAACTGCACATCTAATGGCATTTCGGCGGGCGACAACGGCTTAACGGTCGGTCAAGTGCCTTCCCCGTCAAGTTCGAGCACCAAAGGTGCTTTCAGAAATGCTTCTTTCAGCGCCACAAAGTCGCGCGTTTCTCCCCCGAAATAGGGAGGAATGCAGCGATTATGACCCGATGAGCATATGCGACGTCCGAAAAACAAAGTGGATCGCCGACCGGTCTGCTATCCCGAAAGCCCCGAGCAAGCCGGTATGACGCAGGTGCCTGCAAACATGCGAATACACCGATGTTGAAAGCGAATTGGCGGCAACGAATTGTCTATCGGGGCGCCGATCAATAATTAGAACGATAGGAGCGCAAGATTCATCCATCCGCGATTAAGAGTGAATCGTGCTCTTCGCGGTGCGCGATCGATCTGCATATTTCGCGTTCTAACCTGGCTAGGAGCCGACAATGTGGGTGAAATTGAGCATGCGGACAGCTACAACGGCGCAGCGCCGCTTCAATATCTTGCGAGGGCAGTCAGAGACGATGCTGCAAAAGCCGCGTTCTCACGGACGGCGCAAGTGGACTCCAGCTCGGAATTTCCAATCAAGAATGCAATTCATTGACTATGCAGGAGTTTGACGCCGTTGTGAGACTTATCAGTTGGAGCATGCCATGTTCTCTCGCCCAACTATCACTGATTCAAGGTCACGAAGCGACACAACTTCTTGTTCGAAGCGCAAGTTGATGGTCTTCCGGGTATGCGGGACCGAAACCGTTGCGTAGGGGCGCCCCCGTTTAGCAACTATCGGTTGATGCAGGCGATGCTCGCTGTCGAACATGTAGTTGATGCATAGCGACGTTCGCCGAACTGGTTCTGAGAGCCCCTCTTGGTAGGTATAAATCGTGCGGCGTACCTCGCTCGTTGACGTATTGGTACCCTCCCAAAACTAAAGGCGGCACCCGGCGAACGCCCACGATCTAAAACTGTACGGCTAATTCATTGAGGCCCGTCAATGGGCAGGCTGCCATCCCGGTCGACTATCAAACTTTGGGCTCTCGAGCCGATGTTAGTCTCCCCGAACTCAACAATACCCCCCGAGGACCCTCTCCCCATGCTCCAAATCCGCATCCACGGTCGCGGCGGCCAGGGCGTAGTCACCGCCGCGGAAATGCTCTCCGTCGCCGCCTTCGAGCAAGGCAGCTACGCACAGGCCTTCCCCAGCTTCGGCAGCGAACGAACCAGCACCCCGGTCGTCGCCTTCTGCCGAATCGACACGAAAGACATCCGCCTGCGCGAGCCCATCCTCGCCCCCGACGTCCTGATCGTCCGCGACCCGACCCTCCTCCACTAGGTCGACGTCTTCCAGGGCCTCAAGCCCGACGGCTAGGTCCTCATCAACACCCGCAAGTCATTCGATGAACTCGGCCTCGCCGAAGTCGCCGCCCGCTTCCGCGCCGACCATTTCGCCACCGTCCCCGCCAGCGACATCGCGATGAAGCACCTGAAGCGCCCGATCCCCAACGCCGTGCTGATGGGCGGCATCGCCGCACTCGCCGGCATGGTGACGATCGAAGCCGTCGAACACCCGATCCGCCATACTTTCGACGGCCCCATCGCCGACGCCAACTTAGCCGCCGCCCGCGAAGCCTTCGCCTACGTGCGCAATGACATCGAATCCCGCACCCAGCCCGCTACAACCACCCGAGAGGCCTGCGATGACCATCAAACAGATCGAGGGCTCGAAGGCCGTCGCCGATTCGGTGGGTCTCTGCCGCCCCAAGGTGATCTGCGCCTATCCGATCAGTCCGCAGACGCACATCGTCGAGGGCCTGGGCGAGCTGGTGAAAAGCGGCGCGCTGCACCCCTGCGAGTTCATCAACGTCGAAAGCGAGTTCGCCGCGATGAGCGTGGCGATCGGCGCGAGCGCAGCCGGCGCCCGCA
>JBGSTN010000271.1:0-4838 GCA_041736455.1 Burkholderiaceae bacterium
GACCGGCGTCGTGCCGACCACGGCGGTCACGGTGGTCGATTGCAGCCATCGCCATCGCACCCGGCCCCGTCATGAGGGGGTTTCAGGACGTGAACCCGCGCGAGCCGCCAGCGGCCGGAGGGTCCAGGACCGGCCCGTCGCAATGCAGGCACAGAGGTACAACTCGACCACGTACTTGACCGAATAGGCGACGGCATACACGACGATGGCGGCCATCGCGTCCTGGCGCGATACCGCCCAGGCGAACCCGGCGATCAGCAGCCCCATCAGCAGCCCCTGCACGACCAGATCGTATTTCTGGTTCTCTTCGAGGTAGATCAGCGCCGACACCGGGCTGACGACGAAGCCGAGCGCGAAGACGATCGCCAGTCGTTGCGAGATCTCGCCCGCCATCCGCCATTGCTCGCCGAAGACCATCGCGAACAACGGCGGCGCGAACAGCAGCAGCACCACGAAGGGCACGATCGCGACCAGCGCCAGGACTGCCGTCGTCCTGACGAACAGGCGCCGGCAGTTACCGTTCTCGCGCAGCGCCTCGCTCGCCTTCTGCTTGAAGACATCGCCGATCGCGTTGCCGATCAGCGAGCTGGGCAGGCTGACCACCCGGTTGTGCAGCGACACCGAACCGGCGATGGCCGCATCGAACCACCGCGTCAGCACGAAGATGTGCAGTTGCGACGAGGCCCGGTCGAGCAGGCTCGAGAAGATCAGGAACTTCGGAAACCGGATGTTCTGCCGCGCGACCTCGAGCAGTTGGTGGCGGGACGCGCGCAACCAGGCCAGATCGAACTGGCCACTGCGAACCCACAGATACGCGGTATTCGTCAGGCTGCCCAGCAATGTCCCGATCAGCAGGCCCTCGAAACCATCCAGCAGATACCCCCAGGCGATCGCGACACCCCCGGTGACCAGGGCGCCGAACACCCTGCCACGGGTCAGGAAGCCGTACTGCGAGGTCCGGTTGCCGAAGGCGTACAGCGCCTGCGTCCAGGCGGTCGCCGCCAGCATCGCCGCAGACGCCACCGCAATGACGAGGAAGCCATCCGGCAACTTACCAGAAGTGCCGTCCACGACCCAGGCCACCCCGGCGACGAAAGCGGCCGCCAGCGAGATCACGCCGCTCAGCCAGAAGACGAGCGCGACGCAGCGCCGTGCGTCCTCGTCGGTGGGCGCCGCCATGATCGCGTTCTCGTACTGCAACGATGCCAGCACCGAACCCACCGAGACGACGGCCAGGAACACCGCCAGCACACCGAAGTCGGCCGGCGAATAGAGCCTGGTCAACACCGGCAGCGTCACGAGATTGACGGCCTGCGCCATCGCGGTGCCGCCGGCCAGCGTGGCGACCTGCGCCAGGAATCGGGAAGCCATCGTGCGCCTACGTGTTCGGTGAGGCGATCACGTGTGCACGATGCCGGCGCTGCCGTCGTTCAAGAAGCAACCCGCGACAGACGCTGTTTCAGGCCCACGAACCACGCATCGAGCCGCTGGTGATTCGGGAAGTCGTTGCTGGTCTTGCATTCCAGCTTCAGCAACCGGTCGAACTCGGCCATCGTGATGCCCAGCTTCTTCACGATGTAGGCCTTGTCGTCAGCCAGTTCACGCGGGTCGTAGAGCGGCTTCTTCAATTCCTCGAGCGCCTGGTCGCGCGTCATCTGCCCGGCCACGATCAGGCTCGACAGATGCGCCTTGCGCTTGTCGTAGCCGAACTTCTCGGGCAGGAAATACGCCTGGAAGAATTTCGTCCATTTGGACTCGTGGTGCTTGCCGCCGTAGTAGCGCCATTCGTAGTGCTGCTCGAGGAAGGCGATGGTCTTGTTCTTGTCGTAGTCGATCCAGTTCAGCGGCGCGACGATTTCCATTCGCTTGATGCGCGGATAGTAGATCTTGTATTTCCAGTACGGGATCAGCGGATAGTTCTTCAGCTTCAGATTGCCGAAGCGCCGGGCGATCGAGCGGATGAAGATCGCATCCATCGCATCGTAGCCCCACGATGACGGCAGGATCGACTCGCTGGTCAGGTTCAGGCCGGTCAATACGTACTTGATCTTCTTCTCGACGGCGAGTTCGAAAAGCTTCGCGTAGAAGGCATGGTCCTGGGGAATGTCCTGGTTGGCCGTCGCCGAATTGAGGAACGCCACCTGCAGGTCGCGAATCTCTTCCCAGTCGACCACGTGCGTGAACAGATCGAGACCGAGCTTGTTCACCAGCGCCTCGATGTTCTTGACCGCGATCTCGGAGTTCCACCCGGCGTCGATATGGATGACGAGCGGGCGAAGGTTCATCTCGACCTTCGCCACATGCAGCAGATACGAACTGTCGACGCCGCCGCTCACCCCGATGATGCAGTCGTACTCGCGGTCCTTGCCGTAGGCACGGATCTTCGCGCTCGCCTCGGCCATCAGGCGCCGTCCGGTCTCGTTCGGAAACCAGTTCTTCGCCAGCGCCGCGCGCGCGCGCCGGCAGTGATTGCACACGCCGGCGTCGTCGAACTCGATCGCCGGGTCCGAGGTATCCATCACGCAGACCGTGCAGACTCTATGTTCCATGGTGATTCCTGAATCCTGGACGCGGGGTCATCGAGCGACGAACGGATGCACATCCGGTCCACCGGAAACCGGTGTGGCGTTGCGAATCGCCGCCACGGTTTCGATGGCCGTACGATTGGCCTCGAGCCCGTAGCCTCGTCCGGCCAGGATCTCCTCGTAGCAGCGGATGTGCAGGTCGGTGAAGCCGCCGGAGAACTCGATCTCTTCGCGGTCGACGGTGATCGACCGGTAGGTGCGCTGCCCTGCAAGGCGCTGCGCCTCCGGAACGTCTTCCACGTCGACCGACAGGAACCAGCGTACACGGGCATGTTCATACTCGAGATAGCCGGCGGCCCGGGTCTCGGTGGACAGATGCACGCGGTTGTCCTGGAGCTTGCCGAAGATGAAATGCAGCATATCGAAGAAGTGCACGCCGATGTTGGTGGCGATGCCGCCGGACTTCTTCTCGTCGCCCTTCCAGCTGCGCAGGTACCAGTGGCCGCGCGACGTGATGTAGGTCAGCTCGACCTCGTGCTTGCTGTCCCTCACCTCGTGCTGAATGCGTTCGCGCAACGCCATGATCGCCGGATGCACGCGCAACTGCAGAATGGTGCTGACCTTGCCGACCGAATCGCGCTCGACCTCCAGCAGGCCATCGATGTTCCAGGGATTGAGCACCAGGGGCTTCTCGCAGATCGCATTGGCGCCCGAGCGCAACGCGAAGCGCATGTGCGAGTCGTGCAGATAGTTGGGCGAGCAGATCGAGATGTAGTCGATGCGCTGGTTCTCGCCGGCGCGCCGCCGCTTGTCGACGAACCGGTCGAAGCGCTCGAATTCGGTGAAGAATTCGGCGTTCGGAAAATGGCTGTCGATGATGCCGACCGAATCGTTGGGGTCGAGCGCGGCGACGAGATCGTGGCCGGTCGCCTTGATGGCCTGCATGTGGCGCGGCGCGATGTAGCCTCCCACGCCGATGAGTGCGAATTTCTTCATGGCAGTTCGAGTTCTCTCGTCCTTGGTCATTATCCATTCCTCCAATGGTCAGGGCAACAAGGCCTGGAGCTCCGAATACTTCGGATACGTGATCAGCACCGCCTTGTGCTTGCCGTGGAAGACGAACAGATCGCCGGCGGCAACGGCCGACACGGCGGTCTTGCTCACCGCATCGGCAAGGTCCTGCAACTTGCCGGCACCACCCAGCGCGACCACCGGAATGTCGACCGCACGGGACACCTGGTCGAGCAACTTCAGGTCGTAGCCCTTGCCGGTGCCCTCGCGATGGATCGCGCAGACGATCAGCTCGCCGGCGCCGATATCCTGCATCCGGCGCGCATAGTCGACCGGCTTTTCGCGCGTGCGTCGCGTGCCGTTCTCGACATGCACCTCGTAGCCGCCCAGCATCGCTTCCTTCACGTCCATCGACACCACGACGGCCTGCGCGCCGGCAAGCCGGCTCGCGTCGCGAACGAGGTCCGGATCGTGGAAAGCCGCCGAATTGATGACGACCTTCTCGACACCGAGGCTGAAGAGCCTTTCGATCTGCGCCACGTCGGTGATGCCGCCGCCGTATCCGAACGGCATGAATGCCTCGGAGGCGATGTCGGCGATCAGGTCGAAGTTCGGCCCGCGTTTGGCGGGCGTCGCCGAGATGTCGAGGAACACCAGCTCGTCGACTTCCTTCTCGTTGAAGATCTTGACCGCGTTGATCGGGTCACCCACGTACTTGTGCGCACGGAACTGCACACCCTTGACCAGGCCCGCATTGCGCAACAGCAGCACCGGGATCGCACGTGTCCTCAACATGCCGCGACCCTCAGGAAGTTGCGGAAGAGCGCGAGCCCGAAGCGATGGCTCTTCTCGGCATGGAACTGCGCGCCGAAGAGATTGCCGCGCTGGACCGCGCAGGCATAGTCGTAGCCGTAGTGGCTGGTGGCCAGCGTGTCGCCCGGGTCGGTACAGACGGCGTGATACGAATGCACGAAGTAGAACCGCGCCTCCTCGTTCTCGAAGCCGGCAAACAGGCTCTCGTAGTGGGTGGGCGTGACCTGGTTCCAGCCCATCAGCGGAATCTTCATCCGCGTCCGGTCCTCGATCGCGGAGAAATCGAACCGGCGCACATCGCCCTTCAGCCAGCCGAGGCCCGTCTCCACGCCCTCTTCGCTACGCTCGAACAGCAGTTGCATGCCGAGACAGACACCCAGGAACGGCGTCTCGTCGGCCAGCACCTTGCGCTCGAGCAGCGGCATCAGACCCAACGCACGCAACCGCTTGATGCCGTTGTCGAAGGCGCCGACGCCCGGCAGCACGATC
>JBGSTN010000278.1:0-4716 GCA_041736455.1 Burkholderiaceae bacterium
GCCGCCGAGCAGCAGCGCCGTGCCGTTGGGACGCCCGATACCGAACACGTCGGGGACGAAGCCGGTCGACAACGACTGGAACGAGCGCGGAAAGGGGCCCACCGACTGCCCTTCCAGCAACCAGAGTGCCGCACCCCGGAACACCAGCATGCCGGCAAGCGTCACGATGAACGACGGAATGTGCCAGTAGGCCACCCAGTATCCCTGGGCGGCGCCGATCAACGTGCCGATGATCAGACAGGCGACGACGACGATGACCGGATGCAGGTTGTAGTGCACGAGCATCACCGCGGCCACGGCGCCGACGAACCCCACCACCGAGCCGACCGACAGATCGATGTGTCCGGCGACGATCACCAGCAACATGCCGAGCGCCATGATGATGATGTAGGAGTTCTGCAGGAAGAGGTTGGTGATGTTGACCGGGCGAAGCAGCGTGCCGTCGGTCATCACCTGGAAGAAGGCCATGATCACGACCAGCGCGAGCAACATGCCGTATTCGCGCAGGTGATTGGACAGGAAACCCCCCATCGGCGTGTCTTCCGATGCCGGTTTGCCCGTCGCCGCCGATTTGTCCGTCGCTGCCGTCGTGTCTGCCATCGCCTGACTCATCCCCGGATGATCATCGACATGATCCGTTCCTGACTCGCTTCGCCCGCCATCAACTCGCCCACGAAGCGGCCTTCCTTCATCACGTAGATACGGTCGCAGAGACCGAGCAACTCGGGCATCTCCGACGATATCAGCACCACGCCCTTGCCCTCGGTGGCCAGCGCGTTGATGATCCCGTAGATCTCGAACTTGGCACCGACATCGATGCCGCGTGTCGGTTCGTCGAGAATCAACACGTCGGGTTCGGCGAACAGCCAGCGCGCGAGAACGACCTTCTGCTGATTGCCGCCCGACAGATTCACCACTTTCTGGAATACGCTCGGTGTCCGAATGCCCAGTTGCTGCCGATAATGTTCCGACACCTGTCGTTCCAGAGTCGTGTCGATCACGCCGCCACGCGAGACGCCCGGCAGATTGGCCAGCGTGATGTTGTGCCGCAGGTCTTCCTCGAGCACCAGGCCGAAAGCCTTGCGGTCTTCGGTGACATAGGCCAGGCCTGCGGCCACGGCGCTCGCCACGGTGCCGAGATTGACCTCCTGGCCCTTGATGCGCGCCGTGCCGCTGATGTCGCGGCCGTAGCTGCGCCCGAAAAGGCTCATCGCGAACTCGGTCCGGCCCGACCCCATGAGCCCGGCGATGCCGACCACTTCACCCGCGCCGACCCGCAGGTCGATGCCGTGGATGATCTGGCGTTGCGCATGAAGCGGATGCCAGACGTTCCAGTGGCTCACTTCGAAGAGCGGCGCGCCGATCGTCGCCGATCGGGACGGGTAGCGCTCGGCCATCTCGCGGCCGACCATGTCACGCACGATCCGGTCCTCGCCGATTTCAACCGCACGGCAGTCGAGCGTCGACACCGTTGCGCCATCGCGCAACACCGTGATGCGATCGGCGACACGCCGAACCTCGTTGAGCTTGTGAGAGATCAGGATCGACGAGATGCCCTGTGCCTGCAATTCGAGCAGCAGGCCGAGCAGCTTCTCGCTGTCGTTCTCCTGCAGCGCAGCGGTCGGTTCGTCGAGGATCAGCAGGCGGACCTGCTTGGAGAGCGCCTTGGCGATCTCGACGAGTTGCTGCTTGCCCACGCCCAGCGCATCGACCAGCGTCGATCCGCGTTCCTCGAGGCCCACGCGTGCCAGCAGCGCTTCGGTGCGCGCAAAGGTTTCCTGCCAGTCGATCACGCCGCGGCGCACGATCTCGTTGCCGAGATGGATGTTCTCGGCGATCGAAAGCGTGGGTACCAGCGCCAGTTCCTGGTGGATGATGATGATGCCCTTCGCTTCGGAGTCGGCGATGCCGCGCAGGCGCAGTGTCTCGCCCTCGAACACGATGTCGCCGTCGTAGCTGCCGGCCGGGTAGACACCGCTGAGCACTTTCATCAGCGTCGACTTGCCGGCGCCGTTTTCGCCGACGAGCGCATGGATCTCGCCACGCCCGACCGTGAAACTCACCTGGTCGAGCGCAACGACGCCGGGAAACCGCTTCGATATCCCTCGCATCTCGAGGATGTCGTCCATGTCGCCGCCTGTGCGGGTCGATACCGTGTCGCAGGCTTCAGCGCGGGGCATCGCTGGCGAGGCGGCCGGACATCCTTGCGGCCCGGATTTCCCTGCGCCTGCCCGCGCCGATGAGCGCCTGCCTGCTGACGAGCGCGCTACTGGACCTGGGACTTCTTGTAGTAACCCGATTCGATCAGGATCTTCTCCCAGTTGCTCCTGTCGACCGACACCGGCTCGAGCAGATACGAGGGCACGACCTTGACGCCGTTGTTGTAGGTCTTGGTGTCGTTGATCTCGGGCTTGCCGCCCGCCAGCAGCGCATCGACCATGCCCACCGTGACACGGGCCAGTTCGCGCGTGTCCTTGAACACCGAAGAGTACTGCTCGCCGGCGAGCATCGACTTGACCGATGGCACCTCGGCGTCCTGACCGGTGACGATCGGCATCTTCATGCCGCCCGAACCATGGCCGACCCCCTTCAACGACGACAGGATGCCGATCGACAAACCATCGTAAGGTGACAGCACCCCATGCAAGGTGGCCCGGGTGTAGTTCGCCGAGAGCAGGTTGTCCATCCGGGACTGCGCCACCGCGCCATCCCAACGCAGCGTGCCGACCTTGTCCATGCCCATCTGGCCCGACACCACCTTGATCGCACCCGAGTCGAGCATCGGCTTGAGCACCGACATCGCGCCGTCGTAGAAGAAATAGGCGTTGTTGTCGTCGGGCGAGCCGCCGAACACCTCGATGTTCCAGGGTTTCGTGTCTGGGAAGCGCTCCTTGAGGCCGGCGACGAGGGAACTGGCCTGCAGCACGCCCACCTTGAAGTTGTCGAAGGTCGCGTAATAGTCGACGTTCTTGCTGTCGCGGATGAGACGATCGTAGGCGATGACCTTGATGTCGGCCGCGGCCGCGTTTTCCAGCGCGTTCGACAACGTGGTTCCGTCGATCGCGGCGATGACGAGCACGTTCACGCCCTTGGTGATCATGTTCTCGATCTGGGCGAGCTGGTTGGGAATGTCGTCTTCGGCGTATTGCAGATCGGTCTTGTAGCCGGCCTTGCCGAACTGCTCGACCATCGAGTTGCCGTCGGAGATCCAGCGGGCCGACGCCTTGGTGGGCATCGCGATGCCGACGAGCCCCTTGCCCTGTGCCTGTACCGGCGTCTGCAGTGCGAATCCGAGCACCAGCGCCGACAACATTGCTGCAATCTTCTTCATCGTCTCCTCCGTTTCGTATGAGCGGGCTTCGCGGCGCTGCCGTTCGACGACTGCCTGCCACGCAGCCCACACCTTACCCGATGAGCGCGTAAGGCCCGTCGCGTCACATGCTACTGGGCGGGGACAACCGGGGCAACTGCCTCTGCCGATCGCGACAACTTCGCAAGATCTATCAAAAGCACCCGTGCCATGATTCATCCAGCCCCACGGAGCATTCGTCCGATGAACGCATCTCACCCTCCCGACCGACCCGCCTATCTGGAGCGCGTCGCTCGCGTCCAGGCCCACATTCACGCCCATCTCGATGAACCGCTCGATCTGGACCGGCTCGCGGAACTCGCCTGCCTGTCCCGTTTTCACTGGCATCGGATCTATCGGGCCATCACCGGCGAAACGATCGCGCAGACCGTGCGCCGTCTGCGACTCGCTCGCGCGGCTCAGGCGCTGGCGCAGACCGGAGTGCCGATCACCGACATTGCCCATGCTGCCGGCTACACGAGCCAGGCGGCATTCACCCGCGCATTCACCGATGAATACCAGTTGGCGCCCGCACTTTTTCGCGTGCGGGGGCCGCACGCCGATCTGATGACTGCCAACCAGGAGAACGACGCCATGGCCTTTCCCATCGAAATCCGTGAACTCCCCGAGCGCGATGCACTCGCGATGGTGCATCACGGTCCCTATCCCGAAATCGGTCGAACCTTCGATCGCTTGTTCATCTCACTGAAGCGCAGCGGACTTTCAGGCTCGGTACGCGGTGTGCTCGGCGCCTACACGGACGACCCGGACAGCGTGCCGGCCGACGACCTGCGCAGCCACGCCTGCGTGTTCGTCGATCCGGTGCCGGGCAGCCTGCCCGACGGTGTCGAACACCAGTGCCTGGGTGGCGGCAGCCATGCGGTGCTGCGCTATCGCGGACCCTACGCAGCGATGAAGCCCGCCTACGATTGGCTGCTCGGCACCTGGCTGCCGCAATCCGGGCGCGAGGCGCGCGATGCACCCGTGCTCGAAATCAACCTCAACACGCCTGACACCACCGCGCCGCCCGACCTGATCACCGAGATCTGCCTGCCGCTGGAGCCGCTGTGAGCCGCAAGACATGGCGCGAGCGATTCGACGATCCACGTCCGGTCGAGGTCAAGGTCGCCCCACGAGACTTCGCCGACATCCGCGCCGGGCAGAGCATGCTGTTGACTACACCCCATGACATGTCGCGCTGTCTGGCCAAAGTGCCTCGGGGCAAGGAAGTGGGCATGACCGAACTGCGCGACCGGCTCGCCAGAGCCAATCGAGCCGAGATCGCCTGCCCGGTCGTCACCGGCATTCACCTGCGCACGGTCGCGGAGTATGTCGGACAGTGCCTGGATGCCGGCCAATCGCCCGCC
>JBGSTN010000307.1:0-2770 GCA_041736455.1 Burkholderiaceae bacterium
CTTGCCCTTGGCCGCCTCACGCGCGCTGCGCGTGTTGGTCGCACCAGGCAGCATGCCGTATTCAGCGGTCAACCAGCCGGCGCCGCGCCCCTTCATCCACCCCGGCACCCGGTCCTCGATGCTTACCGTGCACAGCACACGCGTATAACCGAACGAGACCAGAACGCTGCCCGGTGCATGTCGCGTATAGCGACGTTCGAAACTGACCGGCCGCAAGGCGTCGGCCCGACGCCCATCGACGCGCAAGAGCGCGCCCTCCTCCCTTCCGTGCATCAACGACTCCCGGTCTTTTCGATGGCTTCGCGGATCTCACGGATGGTCCGCTCGATCTCGTCTTCGGTGATCTCGACCTTGTCGTCGACGTCGTCGAGGCCGGCCGAGATCGTCGTCGTCACGGCGCCGTCGGGCACCAGTTGCGACGACAGATCGGCGTCGTTTTCGTCACCTTCCCAGCGCACGGCAACCACGGTCGAATTATCTGCCGCCGGTCCATCGACGCTGACTGCCCTCTGGACGAGCTCCGAGACGGTGCTCGCCAATGTGCCACTGGAGAGCGTGCGGCCCAGTTCGAACTCGCTCACGGCACCCCAGACACCGTCGCTGCACAAGAGGATCTGGTCGCCGGGTGCAAGTTCGTGGGCCCCCGCCAGTTCGACCATCGGGTCGAACGGGGAACCCAGGCAATTGAGCACCTTGTTGCGTTCCGGATGGTTCTCCTGCTCGGCCTTCGTGATCAGACCCATGTTGACCAGGCTCTGGACCTTCGAGTGGTCTTCCGTACGGATCAGGCACTGGCCGTCGCGCAGCCAGTAGAGGCGTGAGTCGCCAGCATGCGCCCACCACGCGAAGCCATGCTGGATCACGCAGGCCACGACCGTCGTACGAGGTGATTCCGGCAGGTGATTGATTTCCTGGAAACGCAGGATCTCGCGATGGGCTCGCTTGAGCGACATGTCGAGGAAGCCTGCCGGGTCGGCCAGTGCCGGACGGGCCGCGGTCTGGAATGCGGCGGCCACCGTCTTGAGCGTGATCTGGGCGGCCACTTCGCCACGTGCGTGGCCGCCCATGCCGTCGGCCACGAGCATCAACAGTGTCTCGCGCGTGAACGAATAGCCCATCCGGTCCTGGTTGGACTTGCGACCGCCGATGAGTGAATCCTGGTAGATGGAGAATCTCACGGCGGGCTCAGTTCGAGACGATCAGGCTGTGCTGATCGGAGTCGGGACGCGTGGTCCGGGCTCCGCCCAGCGCGGACCAGATTCGCGACAGGCGGGTCTTCGGGGCGGCACTCGGTATTTCGATGGCGCGCAACGTCCGTTGCAGCGCGAAGACGCTCTGCGGCCGTTCGACGGGATCGAGCTTCACACACCATACGATGATGTCCAGGAGTGCCTGCGAATAGGCACCCGACAGACGGTCGATCGCCGCGGGAAGTTTGTCGTCTTTTGCACGCTTATCGGCCGGTTGCGGCGGCATGCCGGCCATGCACGCATACATGCTGGTACCCAGGCCATAGACATCGGTCCAGGGCCCCAGGCGCGGATTCTTCCGGTAGAGCTCGGGTGCGGCAAAGCCGGGGGTATACATCGGAAACAGCTTCGGTCCGTCGGTATCGAGGGTACGGCGCGCCGCGCCGAAATCGAGCAGCAGTGGTGTGCCATCCATGCGCAGATAGACGTTGGCGGGCTTCAGGTCGAGATGCAGCAACCGGTTCGCATGCACTTCGCGCAGGCCGTTCATCACCAGGTTGAACACGTGGATCACATGCCTCTCGGCCAGGACGGTCTGAGTGATCAGCGCGTGCTCCGATTTCTCCGCCGGTTCAGCCTTGCCTTCCTTTTCGTTCGCCTTCTGGTTGGCCTTGCGATAACGCAACACGATTTCCTGCAGACTGCGCCCGTTCTCGAACGCCATGACCATGTAGACCGTGTCGTTGGCACGGAAGAAATTGACGACTCGAACGACGTTGGGATGAAAGATGCCGGCCAGCGCACGCCCTTCCTCGAAGAAGCATTTCATGCCGTTGCGAAAGGTCGCCAGGTGCTTCTCGTCGATCGTCGGCTTGAGTTCGCCCGGATCACGCTTGACGAGATTGCTGGGCAGGTATTCCTTGATTGCGAACTGCTCGCCCGCGTCGCCCTCGGCCAGATAAACGATCGAAAAGCCGCCGCTGGCGATCTTCCGTACGATACGATAGCCGTTGATTTCAAGCCCGTCGGGCAGTGGGGCGTTCTTTTGAGTGCCCATTGCATATCCCAGGGTAATACTGATACTGATGCCAGGTTGACTGAAACCGTGTCCGGGCTTGCCGGCCTCAGGCAACACGATGAATCGAAGCAGCCGACGGCGCTACGCCGGGTGGTCCGATTTGCTGCCCGCAATTTTACGTTCATTCCCGGGTCCAAACGAATCGTGACCGACAAACGTACGCCCGCCACCCTGCCGAATTCGCCTTCGGGCGACGCTGCAACGCGTCCTGGCGCCGCCGATCCGGCCATCCAGAGCATGACCGGTTACGCGAGCCGCGGTGATCATGAGGACCCGCCCCTCAGTGTCGAGTTGCGCGGCGTCAACTCACGCTTTCTCGACCTGATCCTGCGCATCCCGGACGATCTGCGGGCTGTCGAGCCGGCGCTTCGAGAGCTGTTGCGCAGCCGTCTGGTCCGCGGCAAGGTCGAATGCCGGGTTAGCCTGCAATCGGATTCTTCGGCCGTGCATAACCACCCCGACCCGGCAGCGCTGGCGGCGCTCGCGTCCAATCTCGCCCGCT
>JBGSTN010000340.1:0-1513 GCA_041736455.1 Burkholderiaceae bacterium
GATCGTGATCTTCGCGATCGCGTGCCTCGGGCTGAACGTGCTGGTCGGCCACACCGGTCTCGTCTCGTTCGGCCACGGCGCGTGGTTCGGTCTGGGTGCCTACTTCGCCGGCCTCATCCAGCGACACTGGCTGCCCGGCGGCTTCCTGCTGCCCTGCCTGCTCGCACTCGTCGCGGTGGCCCTGACCGCGATAGTCTTCGGCGCATTGATCCTGCGGCGGCGCGGCGTCTACTTCTCTCTGCTGACGCTGGCGCTCTCGGCGATGCTCTACGTGATCGCGTTCCGCTGGACCGAGGTGACCGGCGGCGAAGACGGGCTCGGCGGCATCACTCGCCCGGTCTGGTTCGGGATCAGCTTCGACGACCGGCTTTCGTACTACCTGCTGGTTGCCACGATCGCGCTCGCGGTGGTGGCCTTTCTCGCGCGATTCCACCGCTCCCCGGTCGGGACCGTGCTGGTCGCGATCCGCGAGAACGAACAGCGTGCGACCTTCATCGGCTATGCGACCGATCGCTACAAGCTCGTTGCCTTCACGCTTTCCGCCAGCCTCACCGCGCTCGCCGGCATGCTCCTGCTGTTCAACAACCGGATGACCTCCGCCGATCCGATCGGCGTGCCGTTCTCGGGCGAGTTGCTCGCGATGGTCGTGATCGGCGGCATGCGATCGCTGCTGGGACCGGCGCTCGGCGCGTTGTTCTACGTCCTGTTCCGCGATTACCTGTCGAGCCTGACCGCCGACTGGCTGTTCTGGTTCGGTCTCGCCTTCGTCGGCTTCATCGTCTTCTCGCCGACCGGGCTGGTCGGCATCTGGGCGCGCGTCTCGCAACCGTTTCGCAAACAGGTCGTCGGCACGGCCGCCATGTCCGACCGGCAGAGCGGTGCCGTGACCCTGCCGGCGTTTCTCACCAACGCGTCGCGATCGCCTGCATCGATATCGGCATGGGAACCCGCGACGGCGTCGGCGGCTAACGAGACGACGCCTGCGGGGGCGACGACGCGGCCCTCGTCACGATCGAGCGGGCGCAATCAGCCCGTCCTGTCCGTGGAGGGAATCTCGAAGCGCTTCGGTGGCATCCAGGCCGTGCGAACCGTCGACTTCGCGATCGGCGATCGAACCCTGCATGCCTTGATCGGTCCCAACGGCGCCGGCAAGACGACTGCCTTCCACCTGATCTCCGGCCTGTTCGAACCCGACACCGGCAGGATCCGTCTCGATGGCCGCGACATCACGGGCCTTGCGTCGCACCAGATCACGCGCGCCGGCATCGGTCGGTCGTTCCAGATCACCAACCTGTTTCCGAGCCTGACCGTCAGCGAGAATATCCGTCTCGCGACTCAGGCGCGCGATCCACGGCGCTTCGACGCCTGGACGCCCGCCGAGCGTCTGTCACGAGTCAATGAACAGACGCAGGCCATCGTCGCGACGATGGGCCTCGCGGGTATCGAACAGGCGCCGGCCGCATCGCTCTCGTATGGCGGACAGCGCCTGCTCGACATGTCGCTCGCGCTCGCC
>JBGSTN010000362.1:0-4630 GCA_041736455.1 Burkholderiaceae bacterium
CTATGCGAACGGCGAACACGACTGAAAAACAGGATCCTCCGGGTGCCGGATTCCGCTCAGGGACTTGAATTCAGGCGGCGTGACCCGATCTGAGCCCATTGTTCCCACCACTTTCATTCATCCAGCATCGAACGAAGCGAAGACAACCATGACCATCGAACAGACTACCGACCAGGTTGCCCCCGGTTCCGCAGCTCCGGAAACCTTCGGCTTCCAGACCGAAGTGAAGCAACTGCTCAATCTGATGATCCACTCGCTCTACAGCAATCGCGAGATTTTCCTGCGCGAGCTGGTGTCGAACGCATCGGATGCCTGCGACAAGCTGCGCTTCGAGGCGATCGAGAACGGGTCGTTGTACGAAGGCGACGGCGATCTCGAGATCCGCGTCGAGGTCGACCGCGAGGCGAGGACGATGACGATTTCGGACAACGGAATCGGCATGTCGCGCGAGGAAGTGATCAGCAATCTCGGCACGATCGCGCGTTCCGGTACCCGTGAATTCTTCGGCAAGCTGTCAGGCGACAGCGCGCGTGATTCGCAACTGATCGGCCAGTTCGGTGTCGGTTTCTACTCGAGTTTCATCGTGGCGGACCGGGTCGTCGTCGAATCCCGTCGTGCCGGTCTCCCCGCGAGCGAAGCCGTGCGCTGGGAGTCCGACGGCAGTGGCGAATTCTCGATTGCCCCGCTGGAGCGCGCGAATCGCGGCACCAGCGTGACCTTGCATCTGCGTTCGGGCGGCGACGATGCGGACGTGGCCTCCGAGATCGACCATCTGCTCGAGACGTGGAAGCTCCAATCGATCATCAGGCGCTATTCCGATCACATCTCGTTGCCCATCAAGATGCGCAAGACCGAATGGGACCAGGAAGCGAAGGCGCAGAAGGTGCTGGACGAATGGGAAACGATCAACCAGGCGAGTGCACTCTGGACGCGATCGAAGTCCGAACTCAAGCACGACGACTACGTGACGTTCTGCAAGAACCTGAATCCCGACGGTAGCGAGCCGCTCGCCTATACCCATAACCGGGTCGAGGGACGTACCGAATACACGCAACTGTTGTTCGTGCCGGGCAAGGCACCGTACGACATCTGGGACCGGGAGAATCGCCGCGGCATCAAGCTGTATGTGAAGCGCGTGTTCATCATGGACGATGCGCAGGATTTGATGCCGGTGTATCTGCGTTTCATCAAGGGTGTGATCGATTCCGCCGATCTGCCGCTGAATGTCTCGCGCGAGATTCTCCAGGAGTCGCGTGACGTCAAGGCGATCCGCGACGGAAGCACCAAGCGCGTGCTGACGATGCTCGAGGATCTGGCCGAGAACGACAAGGAGAAGTTCCAGCAGTTCACCGGCGAATTCGGGCAGGTGCTGAAGGAAGGGCTGGGCGAAGACTTCTCGAACAGCGAGCGTATCGCCAAGCTGCTGCGTTTCATCAGCACCCGGTCGATCGACGAGTCCGACAAGCCCACGGTGGGTTTGAGCGACTACGTCGCGCGGATGCAGGAGGGGCAGGACAAGATCTACTACGTGACCGCCGATTCGACATCGGCGGCGCGCAACAGCCCGCATCTCGAGGTGTTCCGCAAGAAGAACATCGAAGTGCTGCTGCTGGTCGACCGGGTCGACGAGTGGATGCTGAACTACCTCACGCGTTTCGATGACAAGGAACTGGTCTCGGTCGCGCGCGGCGACGTCGACCTCGGCGCGCTCGGCGACGAGGACGAGAAGAACCGACGAGAGAAAGTCGCCGACGAATACAAATCGCTGGTCGAAGGCATCACCGCCGCGCTCGGTGAGCGCGTGAAGGAAGTGCGCATCAGCGATCGCTTGGTCGATTCGGCATCCTGCCTGGTCTCCGACGAGGGCGAGATCAGCGGCCATCTCGAGCGATTGCTCAAGGAGGCCGGGCAGGTGGGTCCCGCGCGCAAGCCGATCCTCGAGATCAACCCGTCGCATCCGATTCTCGAGCACCTGCGCAATGCGCCGAACAACGTGCCGGACTGGTCGCAGCTGTTGTTCGATCAGGCCCTCCTCGCCGAGGGTGGGCGCCTCGAGGATCCGGCCGGCTTCGTCAAGCGGCAGAACGACATGATGCTGGCACTGCTGCTCAAGGGGGCGTGAGGCCGGATCGGCGACGCGTCCTGGATCGTGGCAGTGCGCTTCCTGTCGTGGTGATGAGCGCGGTTTCGGCGCGTTCTGCGCCGGCTCCGGAATCCGCTTTGCATGCGGGCTTCGAGCCGGTCGTCGATCGCCGATGCCGCGCACTGGTGCTGGGCAGCTTTCCAGGTGCAGCATCATTGACGGCTGGTCACTACTATGCGCATCCTCGCAACCAGTTCTGGCCGATCATGGGTGCTGCTCTCGGCCGTGATCTGGTCGCGCTGCCATTCGAGTCACGCTATCGCGAACTGCTGGCTGCCGGTATCGGCCTGTGGGACATCATCGCCCGGTGCGACCGGACCGGCAGTCTCGATCAGCGCATTCGCAATGCGCAGCCGGTCGAATTGGCGGTGCTGGTCGAGCGCCTGCCTGCACTCCGGCAATTGTTGCTGAATGGTCGGCGCGCCCAGACGGATGCGCGTCGCGTGCTTGCGAGCGCTGGCATCGCTCACCTGACATGCATCGACCTGCCATCGACCAGTCCGGCCCATGCCAGCCTCGATCTGGCAGCGAAGTTGGCGGTCTGGCGGCCGGCCATTGCGAATGCGATGCACCGCGATGAAGGCATCGGGATCAGGGGCTCGGCATGAAAGCCAAACGTGGCACGCTCGGTAGACGCACGCTGCGCGACGCGACACGCGTTGCACTGGCCGATTCGATCACCGTCTCCGAAGAGCGCGGCGTGCGCTATCTGCATTTCGGCACCGAATGGGTACAGGGCGCGATGCGGGTTCGCAAGCCCTGGGCGCTCGAACTCGACTATTCGCGACACATGATGGCCTGGCTGTTGTTCGTCGACGAGCCGCCGCGAATGTTGCAGATCGGGCTTGGTGCCGGATCGCTCGCCAAGTTCGTTCTTCACACCATGCCTGGATGCGAACTCACGGTCGTGGACAACAGCGAGGCGGTTCAGGCGGTCGCTCACAGCCAGTTCCGGCTGCCGCCCGAAGACGATCGTTTCGAGGTCGTCATTGCCGACGGGGAGGAATACGTCGGGCGCCCATCGCTTCGTGGTCATTTTCCCGTGATCCAGACCGATGTCTTCGATGCCCATGCCCGTGGTCCGGCGCTCGATTCGGAATCGTTCTACAGCCATTGCTCGCGTTTGTTGGCGCCTGGCGGCGTGATGGCAGTCAATCTCTTCGGCGACGTGCCGAGCTATTCGGTCAACTACGCTCGGATGATCGCGGCTTTCGAAGGCCGTGTCCTGCTGCTGCCCCCGCTCGAGGCGGGGAATGTGATCGCGCTCGCCTTCGCCAAGAGGGCCGCGCCGCTGTCGTGGTCCGTGATGCGCGATCGCGCCAACCGTATCGAATCGTCGTACGGCCTGGCCGCGCATGAATGGATCAACGGCATCAAGACCTCGATCGAACGCGGACTGGGTGGCCACGAACTGCTCGCCGAGGGCTGAACGCCGCTCGACCATTCGTCGCTTGCCGGCGACCCGCTGTCCCACCCCGACTCGAATCCGGTTCAAGTTCACGCCCGACCCGACGTAGTGCGGGGGCAAGGGAGTCCTTTCGATCATGGTTTCGTGGGCCAACGCGTTGCTGGGGCAAGCCGATCCGCCGTCCATTCTCGGCGTCGGCGGAGCAATCTGCCTCGTCCTCGCGATGCTGCTGGCTGCGCAGATCAGCATGTTCCGCAAGTATTCCCGCAGCCTCACCTTCATGAGTCTGTGCCTCGCCTTCGGCAGCGTGTCGCTGCTGTCGCGCGCGTTCATGTTCGGTGCGACGGGCTTCGCCGCGACGTTGCTGCACCTGTTGCCCGCGTCGCTCGCATTCTGTTTCGCCATGCTGTCGATCTGCGAACTCTACGGGCGCGGTTTCGGCACGTCGACGACGATCACTGTCGTGATCGTCACGCTCGTGGTGACACTCGTCTGGCCCGCGGGACCCGCCGCCTTCGCGGTCAGCATGTTCGCGCAGGTCGTGTTTCCTGCCTGGGCCGGCATCCGCGTCTGGCATGCACGAGACCTCCAGACGCCGCTGTTGCGCACACTGCTGCTAGTCGTCGGCAGCGCCTATTCGGCCTGTGCGCTCGCGGCGCTCTTCTTCGTGGCCGCGCAATGGCGCGAGGATCTGAATCCCCTGCTGGAGATGGACCGTGGGATGCTTCTTTCGCTCCTGCTGGTCTGGTCGCTGGTGCCGAGCATCGTCTACGCGCTCACCTCGCTCGCGGTCAATGCCCGCGTCGCCGCCACACTTCATGACCAGGCGACGACCGACGCACTGACGGGCTTGCGGACGCGGCGGGAATTCTTTCGCGCCGCGCGCGCCTTGCTGACCACGGCCAGCGGCGAACAGGGTTCGTTTGCCGTGCTGATGATCGATATCGACCACTTCAAGAAGATCAATGACGAACTCGGCCACGCGGTGGGCGACCGGGTGATTCGCGTCGTCGCCGAGCGCATCCGTGGCGCGTTGCGCAGTGATTCGATCGTCGGGCGACTCGGCGGCGAAGAGTTCG
>JBGSTN010000458.1:0-4270 GCA_041736455.1 Burkholderiaceae bacterium
CGCCCGGCACCGGTCCGGCCGTCGTCGCCATCAGCAGCGCCGGCGCACGCCTGCGCAATACCGCGGCCAGCGGCAGACTGACCACCACCACCACCATGGCCAATGACTCGTAGGCACTGCGCCAGCCGCTCTGGTCGACCCACATCTGAACGATGGGTGGCCACACGACACCTGCCAGGTAGTTGCCGCTCGCACAGATCGCCACGGCTATGCCACGCCGTTTGTCGAACCACAACGCCACGTCGGCGATCAGTGGCGAGAAGGTGGCCGAGCCACCGAGCCCCAGCAACAAGCCGTTGATGATCGAGAAGCCGAGCAGGCTGTCGGATTGAGCAGCGAGCCAGAAACCGACGGCAAGGCCCGACGCGCCCAGCAGGACGGGCACCATCGCGCCGAAGCGGTCGGCCAGGCGTCCCATCAGGATGCCCCCCAGACCGAAGCCGATCATGAAACACGAATACGGTAGCGACGCGTCGGAGCGGGACACGTCGAATTCGGCCTGCAACGGCGGCAGGACGACCGACAGCGTATACATCGCACTGCTGCCGACCGTCGTGAGGACGAGGCCGACGAGCAGGCGCAATACCGGATAAGAGATCATTCGTGAAGCCTCGGTACGGCAGGCTTCAGGGAATGGCCGATCTCCGCATGACTACATGCCGCCATTGACGACCAGGCACTGCCCGCTGACGAAATCACTGTCGGGACTGCAGAACAGATAGACGGAACCGGCCGCCTCTTCGGGCAGCCCTCCGCGGCCGAGCGGAATCATCTGATTCATCATCGCGATGCGGCCGGCCTGGACGCCGACCTTCACCTCACGCTCGCCGACCTGGACGGAGCCGCCTTCGCCAGGTTGCAGGGGCTGGGTCAGCCTTGTCTGGATGTAGCCGAACGCCACCGCGTTGACAGTCACGTGATAGCGACCCCATTCCTTCGCGAGCGTCTTGGTGATGCCGATGATGCCCGCCTTGCCGGCGGAATAGTTGACCTGGCCCGCATTGCCGTTGACGCCCGAGGTCGACGAGATGTTGACGACCTTGCGCACGATCCGTTGGCCGGCAGCCTCCTCGCGCGCGACGGTCTCCTTCAGGTAGCCCTGGAAGGCACGCAGGATCCTGAACGGGGCGGTGAGGTGAACGTCGAGAATCGCATACCACTGCTCATCGGTCATCTTCTGGATGACCGAATCCCACGTATAGCCGGCATTGTTGACGATGATGTGGCAGCCACCGAACGCATTGGTGGCGGTGGCGATGATCCGGTCTCCGAAATCGGGCTGCGTGACGTCACCATTGCAGGCCACGGCCTCACCCCCGATCTGGCGAATGAGGGCCACCGTCTCGTTGGCCGGTTCTTCGTCCAGATCGTTGACGACGACGTTCGCACCGTCGCGCGACAGACGCAACGCGATCTGCTGGCCGATACCGCGACCCGATCCGGTCACGATGGCTGTCCTGCCGTCGAGCTGTCCCACGGTTGTCTCCTGGTTCGATCGAAATACGCCTTACATGCTACGACGATACTGTCCGCCCACCTCGAACAAGGCATTCGTGATCTGGCCCAGCGAACAGACCCGCACCGCATCCATCAGCGTTTCGAACACGTTGCCGTTATTGATCACGGTCTGCTGCAGGCGGCTGATCATCGCCGGGCTCCGGTCCGCATGCCGGGCCTGGAAGTCAGCCAAACGCGCGAGCTGGCCGCGTTTTTCCTCGTCGGTCGAGCGCGCCAGCTCGACCGTGCCGGAAGTCGAGTCGCCGTCGGGATTGCGGAAGGTATTCACGCCGATGATCGGCAACTCGCCGGTGTGCTTGAGCATCTCGTAGTGCATGCTCTCGTCCTGGATCTTGCCACGCTGGTAGCCGGTTTCCATCGCACCCAGCACGCCGCCGCGATCGGCGATCCGTTCGAACTCGGTGAGCACCGCCTCTTCGACGAGTTCGGTCAGTTCGTCGATGATGAAACTGCCCTGGTTGGGGTTCTCGTTCTTCGCGAGTCCCCACTCGCGATTGATGATGAGCTGGATCGCCATCGCGCGGCGAACACTCTCGCCCGTGGGCGTGGTGATCGCTTCGTCATAGGCATTCGTGTGCAGGCTGTTGGCGTTGTCGTAGGTCGCGATCAACGCCTGCAAGGTGGTGCGGATGTCGTTGAAATCGATTTCCTGCGCGTGGAGCGACCGCCCGCTCGTCTGGCAGTGATACTTGAGTTTCTGACTCCGGTCATTGGCGCCGTAACGATCGCGCATCGCGATCGCCCAGATGCGCCTGGCGACGCGCCCCATCACCGTGTATTCGGCATCCATGCCGTTCGAGAAGAAGAAGCTCAGGTTCGGCGCGAAGTCGTCGATCTTCATGCCACGCGCGAGATACGCCTCCACGAACGTGAAGCCATTGCTCAGCGTGAACGCGAGCTGGCTGATCGGGTTCGCACCGGCCTCGGCGATGTGATAGCCGCTGATGCTGACCGAATAGAAATTGCGCACCTTGTGCGACACGAAGTACTGCTGGATGTCGCCCATCACCTTCAGGCTGAACTCGGTGGAGAAGATGCAGGTGTTCTGGCCCTGGTCTTCCTTCAGGATATCGGCCTGGACCGTACCGCGAACCGAGGCGAGCGCCCGGGCACGAATCGCCGCGGCTTCTTCCTCGTTCGGATCCCGACATTCGCGTTCGCGAAACTGGTCGATCTGCTGATCGATCGCGGTGTTCATGAACATCGCGAGAATCGTGGGCGCGGGTCCGTTGATCGTCATGCTGACGCTGGTGGACGGATCGCAGAGATCGAATCCGCCGTAGAGCACCTTCATGTCGTCGAGCGTGGCGATGCTGACGCCCGAATTGCCTATCTTGCCGTAGATGTCGGGCCGCAGGTCGGGATCATTGCCATAGAGCGTCACCGAATCGAAGGCGGTCGACAAGCGCTTGGCCGGCATGTGGTTCGACAGCAGATGAAAACGACGATTCGTCCGGAACGGATCGCCCTCGCCGGCAAACATCCGCGTCGGGTCTTCGTTCTCGCGCTTGAGTTCGAACGCGCCGGCGGTGTAGGGAAAGAAGCCTGGCAGATTCTCCAGCATCAGCCAGTGCACGAGTTCGCCGTGATCGGTCCAGCGCGGCAACGCCACCTTCGTGATCCGCGTGCCCGAGAGCGTCGTGCGCACCAGCGGCGTGCGGATCTCGCGGTCGCGCACCGTCGACACCAGGTCATCGGCACTGTAGCGTTCGCGAGTCGCCGGCCAGTTCGCCAACGCCGTACGGGCATCGGCATCGATCTGCTTTTCGCGCAGTGCGGCCTGCTCTTCGAGGGCGTCGCGAGCGCGGTGCTTGTCCGGCACCGCCTCGAGCAGCATGCGCTGGCTCTCGCGCAACTGCTGCAGTTCGCGAGCCAGGCAGGCATTGCGTGCCGCGCGCTGCTTGTAGCCACGGACCGTCTCGGCAATGTCGGCAAGATAGCGTACCCGCGTGGACGGAACGATCGCGTTCACACTGCTCGAGTGGCGAACCGACACCGGCTCCAGAACGCGTTGCCCGTCGACGCCGGCGCTCCGGTTGGCGCTTCGTTGCGCGAACGCAGGTGATTTCTCCTGCAGCAGGTTCTTGAGCGCGAAGTACAGCGCGGTCACACCATCTTCGTTGAAACGCGACGCCTGCGTGCCAAAGACCGGCATCTTGTCGGGCGTCACGTGGAATGCCTCGCGATTGCGTTGCACCTGCTTGGCCACGTCGCGCAACGCATCGGCAGCGCCCTTGCGATCGAACTTGTTGATCGCGACCAGATCGGCGAAATCGAGCATGTCGATCTTCTCGAGCTGGCTGGCGGCGCCGAATTCGGGGGTCATCACGTACAGCGACAGATCCGCGTGGGGCACGATCGCCGCATCACCCTGACCGATGCCGGAAGTCTCGACCACGATCAGGTCGAATCCGGCCGCCTTGCATGCCGCGATCACGTCGGGCAGCGATTCGCTGATCTCGCTGCCGGCCTCGCGCGTGGCGAGCGAGCGCATGAAGACACGGCGGCCGTCATCGTCGCGCCGTGGCCAGGGATAGATCGCGTTCATGCGGATGCGATCACCCAGCAAGGCGCCGCCGGACTTGCGACGGCTGGGATCGATCGAGATGAGCGCGATGTTCAACGCGTCGTCCAGATCGATGCGGATCCGTCGGATCAGCTCATCGGTGAGCGAACTCTTGCCCGCGCCACCGGTCCCGGTGATGCCGAGCACCGGCGTACCGGACTGATCGGCGGCCTGCGCGATCGCCCG
>JBGSTN010000543.1:0-6842 GCA_041736455.1 Burkholderiaceae bacterium
GGCGGGCAGGAGCACCACCCAGTCGCCCCGCATGACCAGGGCCTCGAGCCGCGCCGCTCGCGCGAAGTCGTCCGGCTTCTGGCGGCAGCCGTGCAACATCACCATCAGTTTCAGATCGTCGGCCGGTTGTGGCGGCGACAGCACCAGGTAATCCCGAGCCGGCGTCACCCAAGGGAGCAACTGGAGTCGACCCGTCGATGCTCGCGCCCGTCCCGTCGTGCGAACCGGTTGGTGGTGAAGGTCGGACGGGAGTCGACGTTCGAGTGGTCCGGGCGTGGCGAAGTCCTTCGTCCGCTCGGGTCGCGCACCATGCTCGGGCGCCTCGGGACGATCTCGGCGCCTGGGTGGTGTCCCTGACGGCGACTCGAGCCAATGGATGAGACTATCGACGATGCGGCGCACCAGGGCGCGCAATCGGCGAAGCGGGCTCGCCTTGTCATTTTGCATCGCGTAAACCCTTGATGAATAATGAAATCAAGCGCACAGGCTACAGCGTTCGTGAAACGGATTGTGCAATGCAACGTAAAATGGCGGGCCGGTAATCAAGTGAGAATTTCTCAGCGTCTTGCGCTGAGTGAGTACTTAGTTCCAGCATGCCCGTCTTGGTGCTGGAAGCCTGCAGCGAGAGTCCGCACTGCCCGATAGACCATGACAACGAATACGATGAGCGGCAAGCCGATCGAATGGACCTGGTGCGAATTCGACGTGCTGACCGCCGGACGACTCTATGAGTTCCTGCGACTTCGGCAGGCCGTCTTCGGTATCGAGCAGCATTGTCTCTACCAGGATCTCGATGGGGTCGATGCCGGATCATGGCATCTCGGCGGCTGGTCACGGCCGGGCGGTCAGGCGCAGGTACTCGCCGCCTACCTGCGCGTCATTGCGCCCGGCATCAAGTATCGCGAACCGTCGATCGGCCGCGTCGTCACGGCGCAGGCATTTCGTCGCGCCGGACTCGGCCGTGCGCTGATGCACGAAGGAATCAGGCGGACCGAAATTGCATTTCCGGACCAGGCGATCAGGATTTCCGCGCAGCAATACCTGACCGAGTTCTATCGTTCCTTCGGCTTCGAGGTCTGTTCGCCGCCGTATGCCGAGGACGGCATCATGCACGTCGAGATGCTGAGGGACATCCGGCGGGCCTGACCTGGCACGGGCGGATGCGACCAACGATGCGGGCGTGGATATTCGGCGCCCGTCCACCAATTCGCTGCGGAGTACTTTCCGATGCCGGCTGTCTTCTCATGGGCGGCGGTCGCCCCGATCGTCCTGTTGATCACATCGAATGTCTTCATGACCTTCGCCTGGTACGGTCATCTCAAGTTTCCGGGACATCCGCTATGGCTGGTGATTCTCGTCAGCTGGGGCATCGCGTTCTTCGAGTATTGCCTTGCAGTGCCGGCGAACCGGATCGGACACACGGTCTGGACGACTGCGCAACTGAAGACGATGCAGGAGGTGATCACGCTGGCGGTCTTCGTGGTCTTTTCGGTGCTCTACATGGGTGAATCACTGACCTGGAACCATCTCGTCGGTTTCGCGCTGATTGCGTTCGGCGCGTTCTTCATCTTTGCCGGGCCGATCCCTTGATGCCGCGCCAAGCAAGGCTCAGGACGCCGACGCGATACGCGGGTCGAAGTCGGAAGCCTGGGCAAGCGCCCGATAGGCAGCGGCAGCGGCTTCGGTGGTGACCGGCGGCAGCGCGATCTGCAGCTCGACATAGAGGTCGCCAGCGGGATCGGCCGGAATTCCTCTGCCGCGCAGGCGTAGACGCTTGCCGGCCTGCGAGCCGGGCGGCACGGCGAGCTCGACGACGCCGCCGGGGGCTGGCACGGTCACGATCGCTCCCAGCATCGCTTCCCAGGGGGCGACGGGCAGCTTAAGGTAGACGTCCTTGCCCTTGATACGGACATTCGGCTGTTCGCGCAGACGCACGATCAACGCCAGGTCGCCGCCGCCGTCGGCCTCGCCCGCCAGGTGGATCCGTTCGCCCGATACGATGCCCTTCGGGATGCTGACCTCGACGCGCTTCACCTTGAAGCCCGTTTCTCCGTTGGCTTGCCTCGCGGTGCTGCGCAGTCCGACCATGCGCGTGGCGCCGTGATAGGTGTCGGCGAGCGTGATCGAGAGTTCCAGCGCCTGCAGCGCATCCTCGCCCGGCGTTGCGTCGTCGGACTTCGCGGCCGTGGCCGTTTTCCGCCCGCCGAACGCCTGATCGAAGAAGTCCGAGAAGTCTCGGGGGCGTCGCTGGTCGGCCTGGAAGACAAAGCCAGGGTCGAAGTCGGGTGGTGACCTGAAAGGTTGATCCAGGCGGCCGCGCAACAGATAACGGTCGTAGGCCGCGCGCCGCGCCGGATCGCGCAGCACCTCGTAGGCCTGCGTCAGTGCCTTGAATCGCTCTTCGGCGTCGACTTCCCGGCTGACGTCGGGGTGCAGCTTGCGCGCCAGACGGCGATACGCGACCTTCATCGCTTCGGGACTGGCCGATCGTTCGACGTTCAGCGTGGCGTAGTAGTCCTTGGGCATCTTCATCGACGTCGGTGTTCGGCAGGCTCGTTCGAAGACCCGTCCAGGAACATGGTCGGGCCGATCCCCGACCGGGCGGGCGAAGACCTCTTTGCACATAGGATGAGGAGGATGGATCAGCGCGGCCCGACCCACCAGGAACTAATTCAATCGGTGGCCTCCGGCGATGAAATCGGCGGCTGAAGACGATGGCGCAGACGACCGAAATCCGCGTGACGCTGCGCCGCAGGCCGTGCGCGACGAGTCCGTCGTCGACCCGTTCCGCAGCACCGAGTTCATTCATGCGACTATCGCGTATGTCGCGCCGACGCGCGCTTCGTCCTTCTTTCGGTCAACTCACCCCTGTTCCAGGAGCGTTCATGTCGGATGTCAACGCCGCCCTCGCCAAACTCGATCTCACGATTCCCGATGTCGTCACGCCACTGGGCAACTACGTCGGATTCACCATCTCCGGTCGAACGGTCTACGTGTCGGGACAACTCCCCATCCAGGACGGCAAGGTCAAGGTGACGGGTCGATTAGGGGATGGCGTGACCGTCGAGCAGGGCTATGACGCGGCACGCCTCTGCGCAATCAATCTGCTCGCCCAATTGAAGGCCGCCTGCGGCGGTGACCTCGGTCGCGTGCGCAAGGTGCTCCGGTTGGGCGGATTCGTGAGCGTCGGCAATGGTTTCGTCGATGCGCCCAAATGCATCAACGGCGCTTCTGATCTGATGGTGGCCGTGTTCGGCGACTCGGGGCGACATGCACGATTCGCGGTCGGTGTCGCTTCGCTGCCTGCCAATGCCGCGGTCGAGGTCGACGGCACCTTCGAGATCGAATAGCGCGGGTCTGGATGGCCGAGGCGGGTTTTCCTGCCCGCGCTTCTTGAACCCACCGCGATCGGCCGCATCTTTTCAACTCTTCGCGACTCTTCTGGCGCGTGTCCGACCGGTTGCCGTCGTGCACGGATCGGACGACGACACCACGAAGTCTGTCAGCCTGACGGACGCCAGAACCGTTAGGCAGTTTCAACATGATCAGGATCGATGATGACCAGCAATACGCCACGGCAAGGTACGTTCGATGACGCGACGACGATCGGATCGGCGCCGGCATCCCTGACCCCGTCCCGGAGCGATCCGGTGAGCGGCCTGTTCATTGCGGCGATCGTCGCCGGCTTTCTCATCTTCTGGCCGATCGGCCTCGTGCTGCTGGCATGGGCGTTATGGAGCCAGCAGATCAAGAATTGGCCGTTCGTGCGCAAGTTTCTGGATCGTGACCTGAAGGATCTGCCGATGAGCTTCACGAGCATGATGGCGCGCAAGCCCGACAACGTCGCGCTCAAGGAGTATCTCGACCGTGAACAGGCGCGTCTGCACGCCGAGCAGAAGAATCTCGATGAACTGGTGCGGGCGTTCGAGGCGTTCAAGGCTGCCGAGCGACAACAAAGCGACCAGCGTGATTTCGAAGCGTTTCTGCGTCAGCGCGAGGCCGGCTCGGGCCACAGCGCCTGACCGTACGCGAGTGCGCAGCCGATCGGCTCGACTGCGCGCGCCTGGCTGCTTCGACGTGCAAGTCCCGCGCACTTTTTGATAGCATTTCGGCCGGTTGCGTCGCGGCTCGAGTCGCTTGAAAGGCGACATCGCGAGCGCTGCAACCGATAAGCCGCGCCAGGTCGGCTACTCTCCGTGCTTCTCTTGATCGGGATTCGAACCAGATGACACTCGTGCAAGCGCGTGGCTTGTGCAAGCAATTCGGCCGTGTGACGGCTGTCGACGACGTGAGCTTCGTGGTCGCACGCGGCGAGGTGACCGGGTTTCTCGGTCCCAATGGCGCCGGCAAGTCCACCACGATGAGGATGCTGACGGGCTTCCTGCCCGCGGATCGGGGTTTGGCGCTGATTCACGGCGTCGATGTCGCCGAGGATCCCTGGCTTGCCAAGCAGCGCCTCGGATATCTGCCCGAAGGGGCCCCGGCATACGGGGACATGACGGTGGCCGAGTTCCTGCGATTCATCGGCCGGATGCGCGGCATGTCCCGCTCGAACCTGCGCGAGCGCATGGCCGAAATGGTCGAGCGCGTGCATCTGGCGTCCGTGTGGAATCGACGCATCGAGAACCTGTCGAAGGGCTATGCGCGGCGCGTCGGCATCGCACAGACCCTGCTTCACGACCCCGACGTGCTGGTTCTCGATGAACCGACCGATGGACTGGACCCCAACCAGAAGCACGAGATGCGCTCGCTGATCCGCGAGATCGCTCCGGCCAAGGCCATCATCATTTCCACGCACATCCTCGAGGAAGTCGAAGCGGTGTGCACGCGCGCGATCATCATCGCCGACGGGCGCATCGTGGCCGACCGGACTCCCCAGGCGTTCATGCAGCGCGATGACGCGATCACGAGTGTGCAGGTGCTCGTGCCATCCGATGCGGCCGCGATGGTGATCGGCGGTTTCAAGGCGGAGGCGGGCGTCACGCGCGTCAGTGTCGTCGAGCATGTCGGACGTTCGACGCGGCTCGTCATCGAATCCGACGGCACCGGCATCGTTCCTGCCGAAGTCGTCCGGCGACTGACCGCGGCGCACATCAGCGTCGAGGAGGTCAGTCTGTATCGCCCGAGGCTCGAAGAGGTCTTCCGCAGGATCACCGGGACGCCGACCAACATCGCCGACGGCCGCCCGGCTGGAGGCATCCGATGATGCCCTTCCTGCACACGACGCGCGTGGTCTTCACGCGAGAACTCGGCAGCTATTTCGCCACGCCGCTTGCCGCGATCTTTCTCGGTGTGTTCCTGGCACTGTCTGCCGGCATGACGTTCTTCCTGGGCGGCTTCTTCGAACGTGGCCAGGCCGACCTGGTGACCTTCTTTAACTGGCACCCGTGGCTATTCCTGATCCTGATGCCGGCGATCGGCATGCGCTTGTGGGCGGAAGAGCGACGCTCGGGAACCATCGAGTTGCTGATGACGCTGCCGGCCTCGCCGATGGCGCTCGTACTCGGGAAGTTCCTGGCCGGCTGGGCGTTCGCAGGCGTTGCGCTGGTACTCACGATGCCGCTGTGGCTCACCGTCAACTGGCTCGGCGCGCCCGACAACGGCGTGATCGCTGCCAGCTATCTGGGGAGCTGGTTGATGGCCGGCGCGTTCCTGGCGGTGGCCGCGCTCGCTTCGGTACTGACGAGGAACCAGGTCATCGCATTCATCGTCGCCGTGATCGTGAGTTTCGGGCTGGTGATGCTGGGCAGTGATCTCGTACTCACCGGTTTGCGTGGCTGGCTGCCCGAGGCAGTCACGCGATGGTTGGCGTCGATGTCGTTTCTGAACCATTTCGGCCGGCTGACGCGCGGGGTGCTCGAAGCCGGGACGCTGTTCTTCTTCACTTCACTGATCGTGTTGTGTCTCTGGTTGAATGCGCAGCTGCTCGTCTTGAAGCGCGCCGGTTGAGGAAGCCGACATGCAATGGCTGAACGATCTTACGAGGGGTTCGCGTGCGGTTCTCGGCATGGCGAGCGCGTGTCTGCTGTTCGTCGCGGCGAACGTGCTGGTCGGCCACTGGCTGCAATCGGTACGTTTCGATCTCACCGAACAGCGGCTGTTCACGCTGTCGGACGGGACGAAATCCGTACTGTCCGCGCTCGACGAGCCCGTGCATCTGCGCCTGTTCGTGTCGGGCAATCTGATCGAAGCCGCGCCGGCCCTGGCGACGTATGCGACTCGCGTCCAGGAGACGTTAGCCGCCTACGAACGATTCGCGGGGGGTCGGCTGCGGGTCGAGCGGATCGATCCGAAACCATTCTCCGACGAGGAGGATCGTGCGGTAGGCCTGGGCGTCAATCCGATCCCCGCGGCGAACAACGGGTCGGTGTTCTTCGGTCTCGCGGGCACGAATTCGACCGACGGCAAAGGCAACATTCCGGTCTTCACGCCGGATCGTGAGCCCTTCCTCGAATACGATCTGACGCGGCTGATCGTCGACCTGGGCCGGCGCGGCAAACCGGTGCTGGCCCTGTTCGACGGCATCGGCCTGCTGGGCAATCCGATGATGCGTCAACCGGAGCAGCAGGTCATCACGCAGGCGCGTCAGTTCTTCGACGTGCAGATGCTGTCGGGCGACGCGACAGAGTTGCCGGCCGGCACGAAACTGGTGATGCTCGTGCATCCGCAGCGACTCTCCGACGGCCTGCTCTACGCGATCGATCAATGGACGCTGGGCGGTGGCGCGAACCTGGTCTTCGTGGACCCCTATGCCGAAACCAAGCCGGGACCGCGTCCGGGCATGCCGCCGCCCGACCCCGGGTCCGATCTCGCGCCGCTCTTCGCCGCGTGGGGCATCGGTT
>JBGSTN010000649.1:0-3404 GCA_041736455.1 Burkholderiaceae bacterium
CGTCCGGCAGGCCGACCCGCCGCGAAACCGGCTCGCACACCATCGGACTCTCGTCGATCGAGACCCGCGCCCTCGCTCGCTGCTTCCTATGGCGCGAACGTCGCGACGCCGTCGACGGAAGCAGCAAAGATCGCATCGAACGAGCCGGCCACCAGAACCGACGTCCAGGCCTCGAAGTTGCCTGTCGTACCTGAAGTCGCGGCGACGACTTCTGCCCGCACGCCGAATACGCTCGAGGGTGATATTGCCGCCTATGCGCAGAGCCTGCTCGATCGTCTGCTCGCGTTGAAGACGTATCCGGAGCTTGCCAAGGCTCGCGGCCTCGAAGGCGTCGCGGAATTGACCTTCGCGATAGGCAGCGACGGACGCATTCGCTCGCGACGAATCTCCCGAAGTTCGGGGCATCAATTGCTCGATCAGGCGGCATTGTCGCTGGTCGATTCCGCCGGACAACTGCCGCCGCCTCCCGGCACGTCTGCCGAACACATATTCCGGTTGCCGGTCAATTATCACCTGCGTTGATCGTCGCCACGTCCCGCACCGCGTGCCACTGCGCCTGCGAACTTCCCGATTCAGTGTGCCCTCATGGTTCCAACGGAATGACTCGATGAATCTCTACCGGATGTCTACCTCGATCGGAGTCGTGCCCAAGCCTGGCGCCGTCGCCGAACCCATGCCAAGACCCCAGGGAGACGCCTGACATGGCTGGCGCAAGTCTTCTCGCATTACTGGACGATATCTCGACGTTGCTCGACGACATTGCGGTCCTGACGAAAGTGGCGGGCAAGAAAACCGTTGGCGTGCTGGGCGACGATCTGGCGCTCAACGCGGAAAAAGTGACCGGTGTCAGTGCCAGCCGTGAGTTGCCGATCGTGTGGCAGGTCTTCAAGGGATCGTTGCTCAACAAACTGATCCTCGTTCCGCTCGCGTTGGCGATCAGCTTCTTCATCCCTTGGCTCGTGACTCCGCTGCTGATGGTCGGAGGCCTGTTTCTTTGCTTCGAAGGCTTCGAGAAGATCGCCCACAAGCTGCTCCATTCTCCCGAAGAGGACGATGCACATCATCGGAGTCTGGTTACGGCCGTTGCCGATCCTGCCGTGGACATGGTCGCCTTCGAGAAGGACAAGGTACGTGGGGCGGTGCGTACCGATTTCATCCTCTCCGCAGAGATCATCGCGATATCGCTGGGCGTGGTCGCGGAGGCCGAGCTGACCACGCGTATCCTGGTGCTGTCTCTGATCGCGTTCGGGATGACGGTCGGCGTCTACGGGATGGTTGCGGCGATCGTCAAGCTCGATGACGCAGGGCTATGGCTGAGTCGGGTGGGAGACGAGACGGCCGGGGCCGGACTCTGGCGTGCGCTGGGCAGAGGTATCCTGAGGGTTGCGCCGTGGCTGATGAAGGGCCTCTCGATTGCGGGCACGGCGGCCATGTTCCTGGTAGGCGGGGGTATTCTCGTCCATGGCAGCCATTGGCTCGAGCAGCAGTTTCACAGCGTCGAACCCTGGTTCGAACGGCTGGGTGACGCCGGTATCTGGCTGGCCTCGCCGCTGTTCAATGTCGTGGTGGGCATCGTCGCCGGCGCGATCGTCGTCGCTATCGTGACCGGTGCGAAGAAACTGCTGCCCGCACGCGCAGCGAATTGACCGATCTACACAAGAGAGAAGGCCATGAAGCAAACGATCGATGCCGACAGTCGGGGTGTTTTCGTCATTGCGCCAACCCCGTTTCTGGATGACGGCTCACTCGACCTCGACTCCGCTGCCCGGATGTGCGAGTTCTATCTCGAGCATGGTGCGACGGGCATGACCATCCTCGGCATCATGGGCGAAGCGCCCAAGCTCACACCCGACGAATCATTGGCATTCACGGAGGCAGTGCTGAAGGCGCTGCGCGGACGGATACCCGTCGTCGTGGGCGTCAGCAGTTCGGCTCTGAATCTGATGAAGGATCTGACGGAGCGCGTGATGGATCTCGGTGCTGCGGGCGTGATGGTTGCACCGATGCCGACACTGAAGACCGATGAAGCAATCGCGATCTACTACGGCCAGGTCGTAGCCTGCCTGGGATCCGTACCGATCTGCCTGCAGGACTATCCTCAGACCCTTGGCGTCCATTTTTCTCTTCCCGTACTGATCCGCATCTTTCGCGATCATCCGTCGATCTGCATGTTCAAGCATGAGGATCATCCAGGTCTCAACAAGCTTGCGCGCTTTCGTGCGGCTGGTGCCACCGAAATCGGGCGTCGCATTTCTATCCTGGTGGGCAACGGCGGCCTGTTCCTGCCGCAGGAACTCGCACGTGGTGCGGACGGCGCGATGACCGGATTCGCGTTTCCTGAAATGCTGAGCCGCGTCGTGTCATTGCATGACGCAGGCCGCGCCGATGATGCAGAAACCGTGTTCGACGCATATCTGCCGATGGTGCGCTACGAACTGCAACCCGGCTTGGGCCTTGCGATCCGCAAATACGTTCTGGCGCGCCGCGGTGCTATCGCGGGCCCGGCGTTGCGAGCGCCCGGCCCGTCGTTGAGCAGTACAGACATTGCAGAAATCGAGCGACTGTGGGAAAGACAACGGCGACGTCTGGACGAACTGGATATTCGATCTCGTTGAATCGAATGTCGCCGATGCGTCCCCGGGCACCCCTGGCGGGCTTGCCAGTCATTGCGTAGCGGTGTGGTCACGCGTCGATGCGCGACCAGCGACGCGCTTGTTGCGCCGCCGGCCGCACATTCGATCGTCGAACCGAAAGACCTCGAATCGAATCGCGCTGCGACGATCAGCCGCCGCGCCGTCCGCCATCGAGGTTTTCCTGCAGGGTCTTCAACTGATCCCACTGCCCACTCGCTGCCAGAGCAGATTGTTCCGGCCAACTGGAGGGATCGTGCATCGTGAAGCGAGATCCGGCCGCGTCGAGAATCCTTTTCAGATCCGCTTGATCAGTGTCGGCCAGATGGCGGAACGTCGTGATGCCATCTGCCTTGAGCAGTTCGCTGATCTTGGGACCGATTCCTTCGATTCTGGTCAGATCGTCGATCGAGCCCGACGCGGTGGTCGAACGTCCGCTCGACATTGCGGCCGTCTTTGCCGCAGCACCCGGCAATTTCGCTTTCGCCGTATCGGTCGCCGTTGCGGCCCCCTTCGACTTGCCCTTTGCAACACCAGCGGGCGCGGCGACTTTCGAGGAAGTCGCGGTTGCGCCCTTCGTACCACTCGGCGCGGGACTGTTCGGTGAAGTCGGCGCGTGCGTGGACGTACGCGAGGTCGCCGTCGACGTACTCATCGGCGGTGTCGATGTGCTGGTGGAAGGAGCGGCGGAACTCGCCAGGCCCGCTGCCGGTGTCCCCACGTGTGGGGTCGACGCGGCACCACTCGCCGCGGGTCCGGTGCTGCCGCCTGATG
>JBGSTN010000673.1:0-2880 GCA_041736455.1 Burkholderiaceae bacterium
CGCGGGATCGAACCCCGCCGCGCGATCGATCCCGATGGCGTGCGATCGATCTCACCGCCGCGCAATCGAGCCCTAACCGAGTTCCGCAAGGCCCGGATTGAACGACACTTCCCAGATGTGCCCGTCCGGATCCTGGAAATAGCCTGCATAGCCGCCGTAGAACGTCGCATGAGCCGGCTTGATGATCGCCGCACCCGCCTTCGCCGCCTGCGCCATCACCGCATCGACGTCCGTCTCGGAATCGACGTTGTGCCCGATGGTGAAGTCCGTGGGTGCGGGGGCGCTCGTCGCCTGCCCTGTGTCCGCGGCAATGCTGTCGCGTGGCCATAGCGCCAGCTTCAGACCGGCCTGCAGATCGAAGAAGGCAACCGCTCCGTTCTCGATCTCGGCGCCTACGATACCTTTGGTACTGAAGCCGAGGCCGTCACGATAGAACGACACGGCGCGCTCCAGATCGTCGACGCCCAGTGTCATGACGGTGATGTGGGGATTCATGGGGTTCGCATCCAGTATTTTCATGCTCGGAGTCCGATGCCGCTCGGCAAATGACATGCCCAGAAATCTCGGCATCCCGTCGTCGCCATTCGCGATTCTGCTGGTGCGCCACTCCGGGTCGACCTGAGCGCACCAGGTGCCCTGTGTCTGATCGCTCTTTTTTCATGGGTAACCGCTACACGCCGAATCGCGTCGGGGCCGGTGCGCCTGGTCGTGCTCGAGCAGTTCGAATGCCGTGCCCATCCGATCCCGTACCGGGAGGGCGACTCGCTATAATCGTCACGGACCGATCGACGTGCCGGGTCAGCGGCTCGTGTCGTTCGGTCGGGACTGGTCGCCGGTCGACGACCCTGTAGAACCGACAATAACAAAGGGGTGCAAGGGATGGTTCCGAGCAGTGATCACACGTTGGGTCAGAGATTTCGTGGGCTACAGAAGTTTTCCGTTGCGTTGCCGATTCTGGTCCTGGGCCTGACCGGTTGCGGTGGATCGCTGCCGATCTCGAGCGGCGGCGCCAAGGGACCGGTCTCGGGCTCGGCCGGTGGCTCGACCTCCGCGAGCCAGTCGAGTGACCTGGAGCGCTGCGACCGATCGCTCGGCACCATCGCCGTCGTCGAAGACCAGACTTCCTCTTGGTGGGGCTACTACCACAGCCGTCACGGTCAGCTCGGATCGACGGTGCCGGTTCTGCGGATGATGATCCAGCAGAGCAACTGCTTCGTCGTGGTCGAGCGCGGCGGGGCCATGCGCAACATGCAGACCGAGCGCGACCTCGAGCGTAGCGGTGAGCTGCGCGCCGGCAGCAATTTCGCTCCGGGACAGATGGTTGCCGCCGACTACACGATGAATCCGAGCATCCAGTTCACCGAGGACACGGGCGGCATCGGAGCGGCCATCGGCGGCTTGACTCGCACATTCGGTGGGCCGCTCAGCAGCGTCGCCGGCAGCGTGAAGCAGAACGACGCCTCGACGACGCTGATCATGATCGACAACCGATCCGGTGTGCAGCTGGCCGTTGCCGAGGGCACCGCGAGGGGCTTCAATGTCTCCGGCTGGGGTGGCGCCTATGGCTGGGCCACGACGGGCGCCGCTGGTGCCTATACGAAGACGCCGGAAGGCAAGATCATCGTCGCCGCGTTCGTCAACAGCTACAACCAACTCGTCGGCGCGATCCGCAACTACAAGGCGCAGACGGTCGAAGGCGGACTCGGGACCGGCGGCACGCTCGGTGTACAGGGGGGGACGACGCCGGCGGGTCGCAAGGTCAAGTAGCCGACTCCGCCAGGTGCTGACGCCGGGTCAGCGGTGCCGCGGGTCGAAACCAGCTTCCGAAGGACGTTCCATGTCGTCTCGTTCGTTGTCGCTCTCGACGCTTTTCGTGGTAGTTGCCGCGTTGTCCGCACCGGCCGTTGCGCAGCCAGTGATAGCCGGTGTGGACAACGCCCGCCCGCCGTCGATGTCCATCGACGTGCCGATCAGGCATGTCGCGCTCTTCTCGAGTGGCGTGGGCTTCTTCGAACACCTCGGCTCGCTCAGCGGCGACGCGACGACGGCTCTGCAGTTCAAGAGTGATCAGGTCAACGACGTGCTCAAGAGCCTCGTCCTGCAAGACCTGGACGGCGGTCAGGTCACGACCGTTTCGTATCAGTCACAGGACCCGCTGGAAAAAACGCTGGGTGGCTTTCAGGTCGACTTGACCGGCAAACCGGCGATCTGGCAACTGCTCGGTCAGTTGCGCGGCGCGGATGTCGGTATCGCAATGCCTGGCGGTCGGTCCGCAGTCACCGGCCGGATACTGGGCGTCGAGTTGCGCAAGAAAGCGGCAGGCGACAAGGGGGTCATCGATTCGCCGACCCTCAACCTGGTCACGCCGACCGGAATCCAGTCGTTCCCCATCGATGAATTGACCGCGATCCGGCTCAGCGACGACAGGTTGCAGCAGGAACTGGACAAGGCCCTGCTCGCAGTCGCCGGTGCCCGCAATAGTGACAAGAAGGGCGTCACGATCCACTTCAAAGGATCGGGGGAACGCCGGGTGCGGGTGGGTTACGTCATCGCGACCCCGATCTGGAAGGCGAGCTATCGCCTGATGATTGCCGAAAAGGAGAAGAGCAGGCTGCAGGGCTGGGCAATCGTGGAGAATCAGACCGACTTCGACTGGAACGGCATCACCCTGTCGCTCGTGAGTGGCCGACCGCTGAGTTTCCAGTTGGCACTGTACGACCCTCTCTATCTCGCGCGCCCTACGGCACGGCTGGAGTTGTTCGAAGGCCTCAGGCCACAGACGTACGCGGAAGGTCGTGATGCGGCGTCGGCCATCGCGAAGCGCGCAGCACCTGTGGCGGCGCCGGCACCGGGCAGCTCTCAGGCGGACCTCGGCCGGAC
>JBGSTN010000164.1:0-2573 GCA_041736455.1 Burkholderiaceae bacterium
GCATCCCAGAGCTTCACGGACGGGCCCGGCGCCGCCGTGAGGATCGCGGCGATCGCCCCCGGGGCGCCAAGCTGATAGCAGGAATACAGCATCGCATCCACGGCGCTGAAGATGAGGTTCTGTGGCCTGGCCCGTCGAACCAGCTCGGCGAACAGCTTCATGTCGCCGGCGCTCTGCTTCACGCCGAGAACACCCGGCACCTCGTCCATGATCCGCAGCAGCAGGTCCGGCGACAGGTAACACCACGGAACCACGTTGTAGATAAGAATGGGCACCCCGCACTCGGCATGGATTTCCCTGAAGTGCTGCACCATCGCATCGTCGTCGGGCTTGAACAGGTAATGCGGCGGCGTGATCTGCAGTGCTGCCACGCCGAGCGCCTTGACCCGCTTGCCGCGTGCGGCCACTTCGGCCGTGGCGTTGGCAATGATGCCGGCAACGAGCGGCACCCTGCCGTCGACGGCCCTGGCGGTTGCCTCCATCAGGCCCTGGTATTCATCCCGGTCCAGCACATGGCCCTCGCCGGTGCTTCCCCCGGCGGCCAACCCATGTACGCCCTGATCGATCAGCCAGTCGACCTGCGGCTTGACCAGATCGAGGTTGATGGCACCACTTTCGGTAAACGGCGTGGTGAAGGGTGCAATGATGCCTCTCAGTTCGCTCATGCGTGTCTCCTTGTGGATGGCAAACAGAATCCCTGTCGGGTTCGATCAGCGCTTCTTCATTTCGATGATGAAATTGCGCGCCACGGTGGGGCCGTCGTTATGGGCATCATGGGTGTCTTCTCCGCCCCCGAGATCACGGAAAAACACGTCGCCGTCGTGCACCTGCCTCTCGAAGCGCGTGGAGCCATCGGCATTGGTCGCACGAACCGAAGCGTCTCCGACGTAGATCAACAGGTAGTCGTTGGTGTGACGATGCACGCCGAAGTGCTCACCCGGCGCAATCTGGAGATCCCAGACGCGGACCTGGTCGTTCTCGAACAGAAGCTTGCTGCCGATGTCCTGCTTCACCGTCTCGCCCATCGTTGTCTCCGGATACTGTTGTTTCACCAGTATAGGGAAAAGCGATGTGGTCGGCTTTCCTGCTGACGCTCCAACGGGAAGATGTTGGAAATGTCCGATGGAGATGCCGCGGACCAGATGGACAATCGGCGGCAGAAGCCATGGATCATGCGGCCACTACAGACTCGGTCTCGTTTCCGCCGCGAGCGCGACCGGTGGGACCAAACTCGCCAGTGTTCGTTCGAGATGACTGGAACCAGCAGAGACCGACAACGACACTCAGGCGGCCAGATTGAAGAGGGCGCGGGTTTCGACCGACGGCGTACCCTTGAACGCCCAGGCCGTGACCTCCAGCTTTTCGGCCACGCAATAGATCTTGCTGAAGCCGGCCTGCACCAACGCCTTCGAAAGCGACTTCTGGGTGAAGCCGGTCTTGTGGGCAAAGAACTCCACGCCGCTGCTTTCGATCTGCTTGCCGTAGCCGTAGAGCACGTCCATCACCATGATGGGTCCGAGCGACGACTGGTAAAGCACATCCTCGATGTCCAGCCCGCGCTCCACGCTGGCACGCATGACGGCGCCCACGTCCGGCACGCGGATGTGCGCAAAGCCATCGCCGCGCAGCACGTGGCGGAATCCGGCCAGCACCTTCGAGACATCGTGGTGGTAGTAGTGCTCCAGATTGTGGGAACAGTAGATCGCGTCGAATTGACCAGCTTCCAGCGAGGCGAGCTTGCGCGCGTCGCAGCAGATATCGGGCTTTCCCGTGGGATCGATGTCGAGCAACAGGTGTTCATAACCCGCATAGGGTGCAGGCAGCGGAATGGCCTTGCTGTTGCCACCGACGTTCAGTACTGTTTTCAATTGCCCATCCTTGGCATAGCGCCAACTCGAGATGAAGAAAGAAGAGCCGCGAAACGTTCGGAGCCGTGGGGAAATTCTAGGCAGGAGTTGGCCGGCTGGCGGATGAATAAGGCGGGCGTTACGACGTCATTTCCGCGGATCGTCGATGGCAACCGTTTGGGCGGTGGTCGCGGACGACGGCGTAGTCGCGCCCTCATGATGCCCCTTCACCTTGCACCTCCTCGACGTGGCCGATGGAGCGGGTTGCGGATCATGTCATCGACCGCCCTGACCCATCCCTCGTTCTGGTAATCTTCGCAGTCAAGTCGAACGCGATAGAGACACCCGCCGAATCTTGAAGATCGTCGACGCTCACCACCACGTCTGGGACCTGACTCGCAATTACCATCCTTGGCTGCGCGACGAACCCCCCATTCCGTTCCGATACGGAGACTACTCCTCGATTCGGCGCGACTATCTTCCCGCCGACTATCTGCATGACACGCGTACATTCGATCTGGTGGCCAGTGTCTACGTCGAAGCCGAGTGGAATCCGGCCGACCCACTGGGCGAAACGCGTTGGATCCACGAACAGGCCGAGTTGCACGGCGTGCCGGGTGCCGTCGTGGCCCAAGCCTGGCTCGATCGTGACGATGTCGCCGACGTTCTCGCCGCCCAGGCGAAATGGCCATTGGTCAGAAGCATCCGGCACAAGCCGCGCGCGGC
>JBGSTN010000696.1:0-9948 GCA_041736455.1 Burkholderiaceae bacterium
CATCGTCAATCCGGCGCCGGCGCGACCACTGCCCGATTCGTGGTGGCCGCGCGTCGACGTCCTGACACCGAATGCACTGGAGGCTCGTCAGCTGTGCGGGATCCCGCACGATGCGCCGGCCACACCGGCCGAAATGGGCGCCGCACTGCTGGCTCGAGGTGTAGGCGCCCTGGTGATGACTTGTGGCGCAGCCGGTGCGTGGTTGTTCGAACGCGGGCAGGCGCCGTCGCAGGTGGCTGCATTCAACGTGCCGACCATCGACACCGTGGGCGCTGGTGATGCGTTCAATGCAGCCCTGACCATGGCACTCGCAGAGGGCGCTTCGTTGAACGAAGCGGCACGCTTTGCGAGCGCCGCGGCCGCCTTGGCGACGACTCGCGAAGGCGCTGCGCTGGCGATGGCGCGTCGTCACGAAGTGGACGATCTGCTCGGCTAGCGGCTGATGCGGACATCCTCGCCGTCACGCGTTGCTTGACGACAGTGGCGGCGCGATCCTTGGAGAATCAGGGGCTTTTCACTGCTGGCGGGGACGTGTTCGGCTTCTCGGCATCGGTCGGCGTCCCGTGAACGACGTGTTGCCCGTTGCCTGTGGGATCCGCCAACTGGACCACATTGCCTTCCTGCCACGCATCGGCGCCGGGATCGATGACGGGCGACGCAATGTCGGCCCGATCCTTCCTCTTCTCGTCCGAGGAAACGCCGAAGCGCGCGTCTCGTTCGGCGACCATGGTCTCGTCCGCCTGCCCGTCTGCCGTGAATCCCATCATCAACTGCGGAACGCCGTACGGAAGGTCCTTGTTCAGATCGGTATGCCAGGTATGCCACGTCTTGCCGTAGGTGGCGACGAGATTCTTCATCAACGCCTTTTCCGCCAGCGCGGGAATGCCGGGCGCGATGAGCTGGCCCGATTTGACTTCGTGGACGTGGCTGTGCCAGAACACCTTTTCCCGAGGGGGCAGGGTCTTGAACAGCTTCTCGCTGACGATGTATTCCACACCCATCACCTTCGCGTCACTCGCGTTGCCGTCGAAGATCACGCACTGCGTCACGTCGTCATTGACGATCGAGCAGTAGTGATGTGCTTCCATCTGCCCCTTCATGTTGCCATTGTAGAAATGGAATCCATCGAGATAGGCATTCAGGGCTTCGACCGGCGGCCTGCTCTGCAGGATGGCTGCGCCTGTTTCGAGAAGCGCCGTCTTCGTCGACGGTTCGTCCCCGGGCGCCATGACGTTCGACGTGGTGTTGTCGCCGCCGCACGCAGTCAGAAGCACGGTGATCGGAAGAACAAGGTGGTACACGGTGGACCTCGTGCGAACGGTTCAAAGGTCTCGTCGAATGACGAGCGGCAACTCGAGTCATCGACAGCTGAACGGTTCGGCAAGAACCGTGCCGTGGAGTCGGCGGCGAGACATCAGGACGAAATGGCTCGAATACGTCGACCGACAACGTACGACAGGCGGCGACGAACAGCCATGTTCTCCAGACGGAGCGACATGGGGCGGCACATCACCTTTGCGTTCGATGCCGTGCTAGACCATCAATTCGACGTGCGGCGACGCCGCATCCGCCAATAGCGCTCGATCGCGGCCAGTTCGTTTCGCCTCGTAGAGCGCGCGGTCTGCTCGCGCAACGATCTCGGTCAGCGACTCGCTCTGCTGATGCTTCCCGACTGGCGAGCTGATCGCATAACCGGCCGACAGGGTGTAGCGCACGATCCTGCCATCATCCAGGCGCACCAACTGCTTGCGAGCATCTTCCACCACACGATTGGCCAATCTCGCTGCAACCGATGCATCGCACGAAGGCAGCAGAATGCAGAACTCCTCGCCACCGTATCGTCCCACGATGTCGGTGATCCGCACGGCCCCCACGATCTGGCGTGCGACGTGCGCCAACGTGAGGTCACCGCCCCGGTGCCCGTACTTGTCATTGATCGCCTTGAAATGATCGACATCGACCATCACGAGCGCGTAGGGCTGATCGGAGGACCGACACGCATGCGCGGCAGCCAGTTCGAAGAATGCACCTCGCGTATGAACGCCTGTCAGGAAGTCGCGCCTCATGGTTTCGAGCAACTCATCGCGCTGACACGAATGGACCATCGCGAAGAATGCCATCGACGAGCCCACGACGAACAACAGCCCCGGAAGCAGTGAACCAACTTCGACGGGCGGCACCCCCGGTCCCGGCGTGGCGATGCTCGAGTCCCCCGCGAAACTCATGATGGACCGGGCGCCGTAGCCTGTGGCCGTGATGCCGGCAATCAATGCGCCAAGCGCTGCGGCAGGCAGTTTTCTTTGCAACGACACGCGTGCGAGCAGCAACGTCGTCAGAGCAAGAAGCGCCGCCCCAGCGCCCGAGAGCAGAGCAATGCTCAAATTGACTGGAAGGTCCGCGACCGGTACTGCGATGGCCCCCAGGATGCCGATCGCGGTGATACCGGCAACCAGCTCCGTCTTGACCGTTCGGCCGAACAGCCTGGCCTGCGCCGCCAGGCCGTACGCAGGGACCAGCATGGCAACCGAGTTCGCCACGACGAACGTCAGCAGCCATGGTGCATGTCCTCTGAAGAAGTAGAGCAGGAACGCGACCCCTGCGGCAAACATCGACTTGCTCCATGCGGCCAGCGGATGCGTGTAGGCTGGTGCCGCTCTCCGAGCACTCAGCGCGATGCCCGACATCAAAAAACCATACATCGAGATGGCAAAGAAGATCGTGGCCGTATCGATGGAGGGGGAGCGAATCATGGGTTCGCGTTCAAGAAGAGGTGACAGTCGCAGTGGCCCCTTTACAGCAGCATCGGCAAGACGAAACATCCGTCGGGGCTTGAATACCCTTACAGATGAAGCGTTCATCCGGCCGAAACGCAAATTAACAGAATCGACGGGCGCAGGCCGGTATGGATCGCAGGCGGTCGCGTGCTCGCAACGTTTCGACCCCGATTCGCGGAAAGCGCTGCTTTCAGTCCACCCACGCGACTCTGGATGTGATAGCTGGGACGGCGTGCACTATGTTCGCAGGTCTGTTGCGGCCTGACGGTCGTGCCGGTCGTCGTCGCGCAGGGATTGACGGTCGGCCATTGCCGCCTGGTCCCGGCCGGAGCGCTTCGCCCGGTAGAGCGCGCGATCGGCCCGCGCCAGCATTTCGACAAGGCTCTCCGGTCGTTGATCCGGCGCCGCGGGCCGGCTGATCGCATAGCCCAGTGAGAGCGTGTACCGGGCCGTCCTGCCGTCGTCCAGCCGGACGACCTGCTTTCGCGCGTCCTCGATCACGAGCTGCGCCAATCGCGATGCATCCAGCGCATCGCACGATGGCAGAAGAATGCAGAACTCCTCGCCACCATAACGACCGACGATGTCGGTGTTCCTCACGGCTGCGACAACCCGACGTGCCACGTGCGACAGGACCAGATCGCCGCCCCGATGTTCGCAGTGATCGTTGATCGCCTTGAAATGATCGACGTCGACCATTATGATTGCATACGGCTGCCGCGCAGGATCCGCCGTATGGGCACCGGCAAGTTCGAAGAATGCGCTTCGCGTGTATACGCCCGTCAGCCCGTCGCGCCGCGACTTCTCGAGCAGTTCCTCGCGCTGGAAAGTGTGCACCAGCGAGAAGAATGCCATCGAAGAACCCACGACATAGAGCAATATCGGGAACATGAACTGCATCGGTGCGCGCGCGCCGGGCCCGACCGAGCCCAGGCTCGCGAAGTCGATCAGAGACATCACACTGCGGGTACCTAGTCCGACGACGGTCAGACCGGCAATCGATGCGCCGAACGCAGCGGCGGGCAACCGTCGTTGCCGCCACTCCCGGGCAAGCAGCCAGACGGTCCAGGCAAGAAGCACGGCCGCAGTCGCACAGATCAGCGAGATGCCGATGTCGATTCGAAGTTCCAGGACGGGCACCGCGAATGCCGACGTGATGCCCAGTGAAGTGATCGCGACGATGAGTTCGGTACTGACGGCGCGCCCGAACAGCTTTGCCAGCGCCAGGATGCCGAAAGCGGGCACCAGTACGAGCAATGCATTCGCGACCGCGAATGTCAGCAGCCATGGCGCATACCCCCTCAGGACAAGGAGCGAGAACGCAATGGCTCCGGCCAGCATCGCCTTGCCCCATGCGATGAGTGCAGGTCCCTGGGTTGTCGGGGCTGCGCGCGCACTCACAGCGATGCCCGACATCATGAAGCCGAGGATCGCGATCGCAAAACACATCGTGGCCGCATCGAATGGCAGGATCGTGATCACGGGTCTCGAGGCCACCATGAGTAACGACCACAGGTTTCGATTGTCGACACGTGCCCAGGCTCCGATGTCATCGCGATCGGGGCGACGTTAGCAGACCCGAAGCCAACGGACATGAGCCGTTCAGATCAGGTCGCGCGGGTGCAACGGTAGTCACTCGATCGGGGGATTGTCGCGACGGCGAAATTCGTTCGTGTCGATCCGGAGGTTTCCGCCGGATCGTCTGCCGATCTGCGTCCTGGGTTGCGAGGATCCTGGCTTCGACCTCCGCGACGAAGGCGTACGATATGTCCTGAATGCAAACTATTGAAGAGCTTTCACGGAGAGCATGGAAGTCAGAGCCGCACGGCTGAAGGCAACACTGCCGCTGGTCTGTGGCGAAGCCCGGCCGGGATTCACCGTCGCAAGGTTCCGATGACCCCGTGGCAACTCATCGACTGGATGCTCGCCGTCATGGCGGGCTGGCTGCTGGTCGGTGTCGCGGGTGTGTTCGCGCTGCGCAGGCTCGATGTGGTTTCGCAGTGGTTGTTCCCGATCGGGGGTGTGCTGGGCCTGGTGCTCGCCGGTCTGGCGTTGGGCGCCCTGCAAGGCACGTCCGAAGTCGCCATCCTGCCCATCGGTCTGCCGTCGCTGCCCTTCCATCTGCGCCTTGACCGGCTCTCCGCCTACTTCGTGTTGATCATGGGCGCGACGTCGGCCGGCATCTCGGCTTATGCGTCGGGCTACTTCCGCAAGGGCGAAGGCACGCCACCTGGACTGCTCTGCCTCGAATACCACGCCTTCCTGGCCAGCATGCTGGGCGTGATCCTGGCAGACGATGCCTATTCGTTCATGGTGATGTGGGAAACGATGGCGCTGGCGTCGTTCTTCCTCGTCACGGCCAACCATCGCATCCCGGAGATTCGCCAGGCGGGTTATCTGTACATCACGATGGCACGTATCGGCGCGATTGCGATCCTGCTCTGTTTCGGTGTGCTGCAGGCAAATACCGGTGACTACACGTTCGACAACATGCGCGCGCAGTCGCTGACGCCGTTCTGGGCATCGGTCGCATTCCTGCTCGCGGTGTTCGGGTTCGGCGCCAAGGCCGGCATACTGCCGCTGCATGTCTGGCTGCCTGAAGCCCATCCGGCCGCGCCATCACCAGTCTCTGCATTGATGAGCGGCGTGATGCTCAACACGGCGATCTACGGGATCCTGCGAGTGTCGTTCGATTTGCTGCAGATGCGTCTCTGGTGGTGGGGCGGGCTGCTGCTGGCGATCGGGATGTCCACGGCGCTGTTCGGTGTCGTCTTCGCGGCGGTTCAGACCGACATGAAGCGGCTGCTTGCGTATTCGTCGATCGAGAACATGGGTCTGCTGTTCGCGGGCATCGGTCTGACGCTCATCTTCACCTGCTACGACATGATGCCGATGGCCGCGCTCGCCCTGACGGCTTCGCTCTATCACGTGGCGAGCCACGCCTGCTTCAAGAGCCTGCTCTTCCTCGGAACCGGCAGCGTGTTGCATGCCACGTCGGAACGCAATCTCGGCAAACTCGGTGGTCTGATCCGCACGATGCCCTGGGTGGGTTGGCTGACGCTGCTCGGGGTGCTCGCCAGTGCCGGGTTGCCGCCGCTGGGCGGTTTCGTCGCGGAGTGGCTGCTGCTGCAGAGCTTCCTGTTCGCGCCGAACCTGCCGGTACCTCTGCTGTCGATGCTGATCCCGGTGATGGCTGCGACGATTGCGCTGGTGTCGGCGCTGGCAGGCTACACGATGGTCAAGTACTTCGGCGTGATCTTCCTGGGCCAGCCCCGCGAAGAGAAGCTTGTGCACGCCCACGACGCCGGCAGGATGGAACGCCTGGGCATGATCTGGCTGGCGCTGGGCTGCGTATTGCTGGGCCTGCTGCCCACGCGATTCATCCAGCTGATCGATCCCGTCACGCAGCAGATCGTTCACACCGGCCTGGGTGCCAAGGTGGCTGGACAGGGCTGGCTGCTGGCGCCCAACAGCATGGAGCAGGCCAGCTATGGCCCGGTGATCCTGCTGCTGGGCATCGCAAGCGCCTGCGGACTGACCTTCCTGGTGGTACGCCGGTGCTATCACGGGCGCATCCGGCGTGCCCCGCCCTGGGCCTGTGGATTCCCCTGGATCACCGCCCGCATGCAGGACACCGCGGAAGGTTTCGGCCAGCCGATCCGGCAGATATTCGAGCCGTTCTTCGTCATGCAGCGCGACCTGCCGACGCCTTTCGACAAGCTGCCGCGCTATCGCGTCGTGATCGAGGATCACTTCTGGCGTTGGCTCTACGTGCCGCTCATCGATCTCTCCAACACCCTGGCGCGTCTGATCGGCAAGGTGCAGCAGGGGCGCATTTCTATCTATCTGCTCTACAGCTTTCTGACGCTCATCGCGACGCTGCTGGCGGTGATGAGATGAGCTTCATGGGCATCGTTTCGCAGGGTCTCGAAATCCTGCTCGCGCTGGCACTGGCGCCGCTGCTCACGGGCTGGGTGAACATCTGGCGATGCGCGTTGCAGAACCGGACAGCGCCGGGGCTGTTGCAGCCTTATCGCCTGCTGCACAAGCTGTTCCACAAGGAGTCGGTCGTGGCCGACCATGCGACGGCGTTCTTCCGCATCGCGCCCTATGTGAAGTTCGGCTGCATGCTGATCGCGTGCGCGGTCATTCCGACGCTATCGACCGATCTTCCGATGGCGTCGGCGGCAGACGCCATCGCCCTGGTCGGCTTGTTCGCGCTCGCGCGTGTCTTCATCGCCCTGGCGGCCATGGACATCGGCACGGCGTTCGGCTCGATGGGCGCCAGACGCGAGATGCTGATCGGCTTCCTCGCCGAACCGGCTTTGTTGATGGTGCTGTTCTCCGCGTCGCTGATCTCGAATTCGACCTCGCTCACGACTATCGTGGAAACGCTCGCTCATCGCGAACCGACGATCTATCCGGGTCTGGCATTCGCCGGCGTCGCGTTCACGATGGTGTCCCTCGCCGAGAACGCGCGCGTGCCCGTCGACAATCCGGCCACACATCTCGAGCTGACGATGATCCACGAGGCGATGGTGCTCGAATATTCGGGTCGGCATCTGGCGCTGATCGAGTGGGCGGCCAGCTTGAAGCTGTTCGCCTATTCGTGCATCGGCCTGGCGCTGTTCTTCCCGTGGGGTGTGGCGCAGGCAAGCGAACCGTTCGCGATGCTGCTGGCGCTTCCCGCGCTCGTGTTCAAGCTCGCTGTCGGCGGCTTCCTTCTCGCGGGGCTGGAGACGTTGAGCGCGAAGATGCGCATCTTCCGGGTGCCCGAGTTCCTCGCGACAGCGTTCCTGCTTGCGGTGATCGGCTTGCTGGTTCATCTGCTGTTGGCACGATAGTGAAGCCAACCCCCCCGTCGCCTTCGGCTCCGCCCCCCTTGAGAAGGGGGGCACCGCCGGCGGCCGGGCGGAGCCCGCTCCGCGGCGGTCCGGAGGATTATTTGGTTCAAGCTACGTTGCGGGGCGCGGGGCGCTGTGGAGGGTCGGGATGAGTGTGTTGTTGACGCAGTTCGCGAATCTGCTTGGTGCGGTGCTGCTGATGCTTGCCTTCGCGATGATCTCGCAGCGACGCATCGTGTCGCTGATCCACCTGTTCACATTGCAGGGGGCCACGCTGGTGCTGTCGACCGCCGTGGTCGGCTATGCGACGAATCAACCTCATCTCTATGTGTCGGCGGGAGTGACCTTGGTGCTCAAGGTGCTGCTCATTCCGTTCCTGCTGCACCGGGTGGTCGATCGCCTCGGTGTGCATTGGGACGTCGAGACGCTGATCAACATCCCGACCACGATGCTGATTGGCATCGGTGTGGTGATCTTCTCGTTCGATCTCGCCATTCCGATCTCGCGGTTGTCCTCCAACGTGGCCAGCGGCACGCTGGGCATGGCGCTCGCATGCGTGCTGCTGTCGTTCCTGATGATGATCACGCGAACCAAGGCGGTGCCGCAGGTGATCGGTTTTCTGGCGATCGAGAACGGTCTGTTCTTCGCCGCCACGTCGGCGACCTACGGCATGCCGATGGTGGTCGAGCTGGGGATCGCGCTGGACGTGTTGATCGGCGTGTTGATCCTGGGCGTCTTCATGTTCCAGATCCGAGAGCAGTTCGACAGCCTCGATATCCGCAACCTCGAAAACCTGAAGGACGACTGAGGTGGATCTCGACTTTCACCCGCTCGTGCTGCTGCTTGCGTGCCCACTGATCGGCGGCCTGGTGCTGGCGCTGATCGGACACTGGAACGCTGCGCGTGATATCAACGTGGCGTTCAGCGCCGGTACGTTCGTCGCCGCCTGCGTGCTGACCGTGCAGGTCATCCGCACCGGACCCATGCTGGTGTGGAGCCACGAGTTCTACATCGACGCGTTCAATGTATTCCTGGTGACGCTCACGGCCTTCGTCGGACTGACCACCTCGATCTTCTCGCGTCCCTACATGCGCGTCGAGCGCGATCACGGCAAGATGACGCCGCGGCGGCTGCGCCTCTACCACGCGATGTACCAGATGTTCAGTTTCACGATGCTGCTCGCGTTGACGACCAACAACATGGGCATGCTGTGGGTCGCGATGGAGGCGGCTACGTTGACCACCGTGCTGCTGGTCAGCGTCTACCGCACGGCAGCCAGTCTCGAAGCGGCCTGGAAGTACTTCATCCTCTGCGGCGTCGGCATCGCGCAGGCGCTGTTCGGCACGGTGCTGCTCTACATGGCGGCCGAGAAGGTGATCGGCCCCGAAGGGGGGGCGCTCCTCTGGACCAACCTCGACGCGGTGAAGGCTCAGCTCGACCCGAACATCATCACGCTCGCGTTCGCCTTCCTGTTCATCGGCTACGGTACCAAGGTCGGTCTGGTGCCGGTGCACAACTGGCTGCCCGACGCGCATGCCGAGGGGCCGACACCGGTATCGGCCGTCCTGTCCGGTCTGCTGCTGAATGTCGCCCTCTATGCCGTGCTTCGCTGCAAGGTGCTGACCGATGGCGCGCTCGGCAGCAGCCAGCTGTCCGGGCGCCTGATGATGGGCTTCGGTCTGCTTTCGGTGGTGGCGGCGGTGTTCTTCCTGATTCGGCAGAAAGACGTGAAGCGCCTGTTCGCCTATTCGTCCATCGAGCACATGGGCCTGATGACATTCGCCTTCGGCATGGGCGGGCCGATCGCCAACTACGCCGGGTTGCTGCACATGACGGTGCACTCGCTGATCAAGTCGGCGATCTTCTTCGCGGTAGGCCATGCAACCCAGACGGCCGGTACCCAGTTGATCGACGGTATCCGGGGCCTCATCAAGGTGAGCCCGACCATTGCCTGGGGGCTGATGCTCGGGTCGCTGGCGATCCTGGGCATGCCGCCCTTCGGCGTGTTCGCGAGCGAGTTCCTGATCGTCACGACCGCGATGCGCGATCAACCATGGGCAACACCGTTCCTGCTGATCGCGCTGGGCCTCGCGTTCGCCGCGGTGTTCAGCCGCGTGCAACCGATGGTGTTCGGCGAGACCAACGTCAAGCCGCTCGCGCATTCGCCTGCGCTGGTTCCGGTGTTCGTGCATCTCGCCCTCGGGCTGATGCTGGGCCTCTACATTCCGCCGTACCTCGACGCATGGTATCGCCAGGCGGCGGCGATGCTCGGAAATTGAAAGCCATGGCGCTCGCCGACCTTCGTCTCACGCTGGATCGCCTGGCCGCGC
>JBGSTN010000710.1:0-1662 GCA_041736455.1 Burkholderiaceae bacterium
CGGGCTCGTCCACGGTCGGCACCAGCCCGGGCGGGCGGCGCAAGCCGAGCCCCCAGGCGGCCATGTAGAGCAACGCGGGCGCGATCGACACCGAAGTCAGTAGAATCTTCACCTGATCAGTTTAAACCAAGCCCATGCTCGAAAACCTCTCATCCCGCCTTTCACGTGTCGTCAAGACGATGCGGGGCGAAGCGCGACTGACCGAGTCGAACACGCAGGCGATGCTGCGCGAGATACGAATCGCGCTGCTCGAAGCCGACGTCGCCTTGCCCGTGGTCAAGGACATGATCGCGCACATCCGTGAAAAGGCGATGGGCCAGGCCGTGCTCGACAGCCTGACCCCGGGCCAGGCGCTGGTCGGCGTGGTGCATCGCGAATTGACCGAAGTCATGGGCGGCCAGGCACAGGCCCTGAACCTCGCGAGCAAGCCGCCGGTCGTGATCCTGATGGCGGGCCTGCAGGGAGCCGGCAAGACCACGACGGTCGGCAAGCTGGCGCGGTGGTTGCGCGAGAACCATCGCAAGAAAGTGCTCACCGTGAGTTGTGACGTCTACCGGCCGGCAGCCATCGAGCAGTTGCGCACCGTCGCCGGGCAGGCCGGTGCCGAGTTCTTCGCCTCGACACCCGATCAGAAACCGGCCGACATCGCGCGGGCCGCTCAGGCCTGGGCAACGACTCATTATTTCGACGTGCTGATCGTCGACACCGCCGGACGGCTCGCCATCGATGAAGCGATGATGAGCGAGATCAAGGCCCTGCACGCGCAACTCCAACCGGCCGAGACGCTGTTCGTGGTCGACGCGATGCAAGGCCAGGATGCCATCAATACCGCCCGTGTCTTCCACGAGACCCTGGCGCTCACCGGCGTGGTGCTGACCAAGCTGGATGGCGATTCCCGCGGCGGCGCCGCGTTGTCGGTCAAGGCGGTCACGGGTGCGCCGATCAAGTTCGTCGGCGTCGGCGAGAAACTCGACGGCATCGAGAGTTTCTATCCTGACCGGATGGCCAACCGCATCCTCGGCATGGGCGATATCGTGTCGCTGGTCGAGGAGGCGGGCCGTCACGTCGACCGTCAGGCGGCAGACGATCTTGCCCGGAAACTCAAGTCGGGATCGCGCTTCGACCTCAACGACTTCCTCGCGCAACTCGGCCAGATGAACCAGATGGGTGGCCTGGGATCGATGCTCGACAAGCTGCCCGCCCAGTTCCAGCAGGCGGCCGCCGGCGCCGACATGAATCAGGCCGAGAAGCAGATGCGAAGGATGCAGGGCATCATTCATTCGATGACGCCCAACGAGCGGACCAAGCCCGAACTCATCAAGGCGTCACGCAAACGACGGATCGCCACCGGCGCCGGCGTCACGGTGCAGGAGGTCAACCGGATGCTCAATCAGTTCGAGCAGATGCGCCTGATGATGAAGAAGATGCAGAAAGGCGGCCTCGCCAAAATGATGCGCGGCATGAAGGGCATGCTCCCGGGGATGCGCTAGCCCCGGCTAGAATGGGCGCCGGCTCCCTATCAACCGGACCCCTCGGCATGGATCACCCAACACCCCACGGCAACACCGCCGGTCATGCGCATGGCGGCACGTCCGGGTCGGTCGTGCTGTCGCGAGAGCTCACGCCCGAGCAACGCAGCCTGGCCGACAGTTTCAAGGGCAG
>JBGSTN010000728.1:0-6042 GCA_041736455.1 Burkholderiaceae bacterium
GCCAGGCGAACGCATGCAGCCGCGCGGCGTGGTGCTCACCGCGTTCCACGTGCGCGGGCCGCGCAGTTGCTGCGAACTCCTGCAACCCCTGACCAGTGATCGCCGCATCGTGGTCGGCGAGCGACCGAGTGCGATGCTGGCAGCCGAATTCCAGACCCCCAAGGGCTGGGCGATCATCGACTGATCGCTGTCCCGCGCTCAGATCGCACTGGTCGACTGGACGCGCTTGCGCAGTTCGTGCTTCTGGATCTTGCCGGTCGAGGTCTTGGGCAATTCCACGAATCGGATTTCGCGTGGACACTTGAATCGCGCCAGATGCTGGCGGCAATGCGCGATGATCGACTCCGCATCGGCCTCGGCACCGGGCTTGAGTTCGACGAAAGCCATCGGCGTCTCGCCCCATTTCTCGTCGGGGCTCGCCACCACCGCGCAGGCCAGCACGGCTGGATGCCGATAGAGCACGTCCTCGACTTCGATCGACGAGATGTTTTCTCCGCCCGAGATGATGATGTCCTTCGCACGATCCTTGAGCTTGATGTAGCCGTCGGCATCGACGACGCCGAGATCGCCGGTATGGAACCAGCCGCCGGCAAACGCTTCGTCGGTCGCCTGCGGATTCTTCAGGTAACCCTTCATCGTGATGTTGCCGCGGAACATGACTTCGCCCATCGTCTGTCCGTCGGCGGGAACCGGCTGCATCGTTTCGGGGTCGAGCACGGCCATGTCTTCCTGCACCTGGTAGCGCACCCCTTGCCGCCCGTTGCGCGCCACCTGCTCGTCGACCGAGAGCGTCTGCCAGGAATCGTGCTTCGCGCAGACGCCGGCCGGACCATAGACCTCGGTCAGTCCGTAGACATGCGTCACGTCGAAGCCGAGGCGAGCCATGCCGCCGATCATCGCGGCCGGTGGCGAAGCGCCGGCGACCATCGCGCGAACCGGCCAGTCGATGCCTGCGCTCACCTCGGCAGGCGCATTGATGAGCCCGGTGTGCACGATCGGCGCGCCGCAATAATGCGTGACGCGATGCCGGCGGATCAGGTCGAAGATCAGCACCGGATCCACCTTGCGAAGGCAGACCTGGGTACCGGCGACTGCCGGCATCGTCCAGGGAAAACACCAGCCATTGCAGTGGAACATCGGCAATGTCCAGAGATAGACCGGATGGCGGGGTAGATTCCACGCCATGATGTTGCCGACTGCATTCAGGTAGGCGCCGCGATGATGGACCACGACGCCCTTCGGGTTGCCGGTGGTCCCGGACGTGTAGTTGAGCGCCAGCGCATCCCATTCGTCGAGCGGTCCGGTTGCATTCAACGTGGCCGCCGCCGGTTCACCACTGGCGAGGAACGTGTCGTAGTCGATCGCGGTGAGTGACGTCGCACGGCCACCGTGCATGGGATCGTCCACTTCGACCACGGTCGGCGCGGGGCAACCACGGGTGGCCAATTGCGCCAGCGCGTCGACCACGATGGCCGAGAACTCGCGATCGACGATGAGAATCGTCGCTTCGGAATGCTCGAGGATGAACGCCACCGTGGCAGCATCGAGGCGGGTATTGATGCTGTTGAGCACCGCGCCGAGCATCGGCACCGCATAGTGCGCGTCGATCATCGGCGGCGTATTGGGCAACATCACGGAAACGGTGTCGCCATGCGTGATGCCGTGAGCCTGCAATGCCGCCGCCAGGCAGCGCGCGCGATGCAGGGCCTGCGCCCAGGTGATCTTCTGGTCGCCATGCACGACGGCCAGGTGCGCTGGATAGACATCAGCCGCCCACCGGACCAGCGAAACGGGGGACAGGGCGGCAAAGTTTGCCGGGTTGCGCGGCAACGCGTCGTTGAATGGATTCATGTCGTCTCCGGTGCCGACGGAGTGGGTCGGCGATGCTTGTAGCGTAAGCGCTAACGGACACGCGAGGCAAGTGAGGGGGTTGCCCGGTCCTAGCGCGGTGGCTCCCTGTCGATGCCGCTCGCCCGCACCAGCAGCCAGGCGAGCCAGTCGCCAAGCGGGGTGTCGCCCAGGCGCATGCCGACCCTTCGATTCGGCACCGAGACCCATGCATCGTCGAGGCGCCGCGCATACTCGAACGAAAAGACATAGTGCGGGGCCTGACCCATGCGCAGATCGCTGATGCGAAGGCTATCGCCAACCGCCTGCACGCTGTAGAAACCCCTGGAGAACGATCGCAGGCTTTCCGCATGTCGATCGTCGCGGGTCTGCGCATCGAGCGCTTCGTCGTGCGGAAATTCCACGAACCGTATCGGCCGATCGGGTGCTCGCCAGTGGTCGAGCAACGAGTGGAACCCTTCCTGATAACGGTCGGGGTGACGCAGCACGATTCGCCACAACACTGAATTGAAAGGCGTCGGCGTGACCAGCACCCTGTCAGCGGAAAGGCCTCGTGCAGCCGGTGTCTGCATCACCTGCTCGACGATGTGCTGCTGGACCTGCCAGCCCCAGACGAGATAGCCACTCGACAGCAGCAGTCCGGCGAGGTTCCAGCGCCTGCCGTGGCGCCCATGGATCAGCAGTGCCATCGTCAGGCCGGCGACGAGCGTCAGCGTGTACAGCGGATCGATCACGAAGATGCTGCCCAGGCCGTACGGGGTGGGGTCGCGCGGCAACAGCAACTGCGTGCCGTAGATCGTCAGGGCGTCCAGACCCGCATGCGTGAGCAACACCAGCCAGGCGAGAATCCACCATCTCAGCAGCAGATCGATTCGGCGCGAGAACAGGGCGAGCGCGAGCCCGATGCCCGGCGCCACTACCGTCTGCCAGAACACGGCGTGGGTCGCGGCACGGTGACGCGTCATGTCGGAAATCGGATCGCCGTGACTGAACAGCACGTCGAGATCCGGAAGCGTGCCGATCAGCCCGCCTGCCAGCGCACTTTTCCAGATCGGTTGCTGGCGGCCCATGACGCCCACCGCGACCGAGGCACCAAGCACGAACTGGGTGACCGAATCCATGGCGAGGACGTTATGCGATGACGGTCACGGTCGAACGATAGTCCATCGTTCGTTCAGTAAAGCCCACGAGAACGGGCGAACACCCGTGTCAGTCCCAACAGCGCATCGATGAAAGGCACCGGTTCTCCCAGTTGACGAGCCATCTGATGAACCACGGTGACGAGTGCGTCGATCTCGAGCGAGCGGCCCGCCTCGACATCCTGCAACATCGAGGTCTTGAAACCGCCGAGCGATGCCGTGATGGCATGCCGCGATTCGGGCGGTTCATCGATGGCCAGCCCGATGCGCGCCCCTACACGCGCCGCTTCGCGCATCAACTCGGACAGGAAGCCGCGCGCCAATGGATCGGCGAGTATCGCATCGGTCTTCGCGCCGGTGATTGCCGATACCGGATTCATCGACAGATTGCCCCATAGCTTGTACCAGGCGACCGCATGAATGTTGTCCGATACCTCGACGTCGAAGCCTGCCCAGGCCAGCAGACCGGCAACACGTGCGAGGCGTTCGGTGCGGTGACCGAGCGGCTCGCCGATCACGAGGCGATTGCCCATCGTCCGCTCGATCACGCCGGGTGCTCGCGTCGAGGCCGCCAGATGAACCACACAGCCGATCACGCGGTTCGGATCCAATGCGGTCGAGATGACCGCATCGGGATCGACTGCCGGCAGCGACAGCGCGACGCCCCCGGTCTTCAAGCCCTTCGTGAACCACCAGGGCACGCCGTTCATCGCCGACAGGATGATCGTGTCGGGACCGAGCAGAGGCGTCAGCTGCGCAGCGAGCGTTGCCAGTGCGTGGTACTTGACGGCAATGATGACCAGGTCCTGCGGCCCCGCGTCGGCAGCACTGTCGGTCGCATCGACGGCCTCGACATCGGTGGTGAAGGTGCCGGCCCGATTCGCGACCGGGTCGTGCACCGTCAAACCGTCGTTGCGCAACGTGGCGAGTGTCGCGCCACGGGCCAGCACCGATAGCGACACCGACATGTCGGGCGAACTCTGCCCTTTCGCAATCCGTGCGGCGCCCGCGATACGCGCTGCAATGAGCCCGCCGATCGCACCGGCGCCGATCACGCAGACCTTCATCGGCTCGGCACGCTCATCGGTGAGGCACCTTCATCGCACGCACGAGCGTGAAGTCGCCTCGTGCGGATCGAACGTCGCTATCCACGACCGCGCACCCGGTGCATCAGCTTGAAGCCATCGTCGAGATCGCCGATCAGGTCGTCGACGGCTTCCAGGCCGATATGCAGGCGGATGATCATCCCGCCGGTCCAGGGTTCGACGGTGCGCAGGCCCGTGAGATTGCCCGCCATGATCAGGCTCTCGAATCCGCCCCACGAGTAGCCGATGCCGAAATGTCGCCGCCCGTCGACCAGCGCAGCGATGCCGGCAGCGGACACGGCGGGGTCGAGCTCGAACGAGAACAGCCCGCTCGCGCCCAGGAAGTCCCGCTTGAACAGTTCATGTCGAGGATGATCGGCGAGCGCAGGATGCATGACGCGCCGGACCGGCGCCTGCTGCTGCAACCAGCGTGCGACGGCGAGCGCACTCTCCTGATGCTGATGCATTCGAATGGAAGCCGTGCGCATGCCACGCATGACGAGCCATGCATCATCGCCGCCGACGCACATGCCGAGTTGTCGACCCGCGCGAAATACCTTGCCCCAATGCTCGGCGCGCACGACCACCGCGCCCATCAGCACGTCGGAGTGGCCGCTCCAGTACTTGGTCAGCGGAACCACCGACACGTCGACGCCCCAATCGAAGGGCCGCGCGAACACGGGCGACGCCCAGGTGTTGTCGACCATGCTGATCAACCCGCGCTCACGTGCCATCGCGCAAAGACCGCGCATGTCCTGCAGTTCGAAGGTATAGCTGCCCGGACTCTCGAGATAGAGCACGCGCGTGGCCGGCGTGATCAATGCGGCCACTTCGTCGGGATCGGCCGTGGGCCTGTAGAACACCGTACGGATGCCGAGATCGGCCAGCATGCCTTGGGCGAAGACGCGTGCGGGCCCGTAGACCGAATCGCTCATCAACACTTCGTCGCCGCTTTTCAGGAACGCGAGCAGTGCCGCGGTGATCGCCGCCAGTCCGGAGGGCATGAGGGTGGCACGGCAATCGCAACCGCGGCCCTCGATGGCCGCCAGCGCATCCATCAAGGCGAACGTGGTCGGCGTGCCGACCGTTCCGTAGGTGCTCTGATGCAATTCGCCCGTGGCCGATCCCTTGCCGAGCGCCTGCGCATGCGCCATGTCGTCGAACAGGACCGTCGAGGCGCGGTAGACGGGCAGGTTGGCCGTCCTGATCGCGGTGTCGAAATGGCGTGCGGCCTCGACCAGGGCGGTGCGCACGTCGTCGGGGGCGTCGTCGGAAAGCATGGGGTCAGGACTCGGGAGCTCGCTGGGTCACGTCGATCTTATCAGCTTGACCGACGGACCCCGGTTCACCGTGCATCCCGGTTCGATCGTCAACCACGGCCAGGCCACCCGTCACCATGCTGTCGTCCTTGAGGGCGATACCGGTCGCGCCGCGCGCCAGCGCCGCATCGATCAGCCAGCTCAGGCGACGCGCCGCGTCGACAGTCGACATACCGAGCGCGTGAATGTTCGAGACGCAATTGCGCGCGGCGTCGAGCGTGCCGATGCGCGGCGCATGCATCACATAGACACCCATGCTGTGCGGTGAGCTGAGCCCGGGTCGCTCGCCGATCATCATCACCATCAACTTCGCCCGAAGCAACGCACCGACCTCGTCGCCGAGGGCGACACGCGCCTGGCTTGCGATCACGATGGGCAGATCGGCGAAATCGGCACGGATCGATGCCCGGACCTGCGACAGCAGAGGAACGGCCTGCGCCTCCAGTGCCTGCGGCGACAGGCCGTCACCCAGGACGAACACCACGTCGGGCGCCATGGACCGTGTCGCCGCCAGCGAGCGCAGTCGTTCGACACTCGCGTGGTCGAGGCGTCGTCCCAGATCAGGACGCATCAGGTAGGCGCGCCGATCGGTGGCCTGGCTGGCGACGTGCACGCATGACCAACCCGCCTGCGTGACGGACCGTTCGACGG
>JBGSTN010000784.1:0-21979 GCA_041736455.1 Burkholderiaceae bacterium
TGAATCCGCAGCATCCGCTCCAGGCCCACCGGCGGGCGTCCGCCCGCGCTGGTCGCCTTCGGGTAGTACGGCTCGATGACCGCTGCCAACTCCTTCCACGGCACCACCACATTCATCTCGGCCAAGAACTTCTCGCGCCGCATCGGCTTGCGGTACCGCTCGAAGTCGTTGGCAGCCAGCGTCAGTTGCTTCTTCAACGTTCAACCTCACGCGATCTTCGTCTACCCGCGAGTTTACCGAGCGATACTCATCGTGACGACAGTTTTGCGGACCTTCCCTAGATCGATTAATCGGGCTGTGGGACGACGCATCGTGCACAAAAGAGCTTGCTGCGCTAATCAGGCGTCGAGCGATGGGTATTCAGTAGGTCAATGGACTTTAGCATTTCGCTGTAGCCACGATCCGTTTGCCTCGTCGGAAATCTGTTCACGCCCGATGACGCACCGCTGGCCGCCACGGAGCAGCTCGATCGTACCCACACAGCGCTCCATGTGCGCAAGACCCTCGCTGCCTCACCTGTCAAACGAACTCTAGAGTTGAGTCATTATTGACGTAAAGATGAGAGTGCGCCGGGAGACCAGCAAGGAGTAGGCGGTGCAAGTTCGCTGCGATGAAGGTCTAGCGAACCACATCGGCCCCGAACCGTGCGCCGGCAACCGCGAGGTTGCCGGCGAAGCGCCGGTAGGGGGGCACATAGGCCAGCCATTGAGCCGCGAAAGTTTACTTGTCCCGGGTGCTGACGCTCTTCTCAAAGCGGAAGGCAGCAGGTCTGTGCGTGTCACCGCAAGCACTCAGACGACCTGGCGCGGTCGTAGACCCTGGCATCCGAGACAGCGTTCGGTTCAATCAGCGGCCAGACGTTACCTGTTTCGCGAACTCGACAAATGTTGAGAAGTTCGCTCTGGTTATCGATCGCGGATACCAAGACGCGAGCAGGATACGGTCCAATAGGTAGCCTGAGCGATGGCAGTCATTCGACCGACTGGGGTTGCTGAAACACCATCGGGATTTCGATCATACATGTCGCTTCTTGCGGCTTGCGCCAACCCGGGCAACGAATGTTGCCCGGGTTGTTTTTTCTGGTTGATGTGGTCACTTCGAAGGCGGCGTTACCGCTTTTCCAATTGAATGACGATGGTAGCCATGCCCTTCATGCCCTTGCGCATGTCGGTCGTATCGGTGGCAATCCTTACACGATGGTCAGTGCCTGCGGCAATCAGCATCGCGAGCCGAGGACGTCTGCAATGATGCTTAGCAGTTGACCATCGATGCGAGCCTGGAAGCGCAGCGTCCCAAGTTCGTAGGCGATCTCGATTGTGGTCGACGTCAGGAGGTGGCAGCCACCACGCGATTACCCCCGCCACTCTTGGCCTTGTACATCGCGGCATCGGCTCGGGACAGTAAAGACGTCAGATCCTCGCTTGGTGTCGCGATGGCAAGGCCGATACTGCAGCCGATCTCGTAGGGAAGCGCCTCGATCGCGCGGATCAAGCGATGCGCGACATCCTGGCTAACCGTGTTGACTTGGTCGAGCGGAACCGACAACGCCAGGGCAAATTCATCGCCGCCCAGGCGCCCCGTGACGTCTTCAGCACGGGCGAAAGTCAATAGCGTACGACCGACCTCAGACAGTGCCAGATCGCCCGCATCGTGCCCTCCGCGGTCATTGAGCGCTTTGAATCCGTCAAGGTCCAGGTAGAGCAGGGCCATCCGACGATCGTTGCATTCGGCGGTGCGTGCCAACAGATCTTGGGCAGACGTCATGAAGGCGTTGCGAGCGGGCAAGCCCGTCAACATGTCCGTTTGCGCCGTTTCCAGTTGTCGATTTCCGTCAAAAACGTCAGTGGTGGATTCAAGTGATCAGCGCAACACCCTTCGCATCTCGGCTTCAGGGGTTCGAAAACCTAATACCTTCTTCGGCCGCGTGTTCAATCGCTGCGCCAGTTCGTCGAGCTCTCGCTGCGAAAGATGCGTGAAGTCCCACTGCTTTGGCAGGTATTGACGCAACAGGCCATTGACGTTTTCATTCGATCCGCGTTGCCATGGACAGCCTGCCTTGCAGAAGAACACCGGTATCCCGGTTTGCCTGGCAAACGACGCATGGTGGGTCATCTCCGAACCACGGTCCCACGTCAGCGATTTCTTCAGTGAGGCGGGCAATCGGTTCATCCGCCGACCAAGCGCGCTTGTCACGGCGGCGGATTGCTTGCCCGGCAATCTGACCAGAATCGTAAAGCGCGTCCTGCGGTCTACCAATGATGCCAGGTACGATCCGTGGTTGCCCGTCAGTAGGTCACCTTCCCAATGCCCGCGCTCCGAACGACTCGCGGCGGCCGCCGGCCGCTTCGATAACGGCGTGCCATTGGCGACGGGGCTGTGCCTGCCGCCCTTCTGAGTCTTTGTTCGGCAGCGACGAATCCGGCGGCCGGTGCGAAGCATTCCCGCGCACTCTCTACCAAGGACATTCTTCGAAGGCGTATAGAGATTCTTGTAGATCGTCTCGTAAGAGATCTGCATGGCATCACGTCGGCGATACTCGCGAGACAACCATCCAGAGATTTGCTCAGGCGACCAGTCAGATGCCAGCTTTGCCGCGACGATCGATCGCAAGCCAGGTGACTGGGCGAGCTTGCCTGCTTTCGGGCGCCGGGCTCGTTTCCAGGTTTCTTTCTCGCCGCGATGCGCATCATAGCCTCGCCGCCAACTATTGCGTGCGACTTCGCGACAGATCGTCGAAGGGTGGCGGTAGAGGCACTTCGCGATATCACGAAGGCTCCGGCGCTCGGCCAACCCTTCAGCTATCGCGACACGTTCGTCCAATGTCAACGCACCGGGGCGACGCCTACTTTTCTGCGGTTTGATGCCACCGTACTTCTGGATATAGAGGAAAACACATGCTCCGGTTTTCCCGATTTTGGTCGCGATGGCGTCATGGGTCAGGCCCTTGCGCCAGCCACGCCATATGATGTCTTTTTCCTTCTCGGTCAAGCGCTTGGACACAGCCGTCCCTCCCCAAATCGCCCCATCCGAAGAGTAGCCGATAGGTGTTGCGCTGACCGCTTGAATCCACCCGTCCGCCTGTCGACTTGTTGCCGCGAATCATGCATCGATACGGCGGTTGGATCATGTACAGACGACGTCGCTGGAAGTCGGATAGTTGCCGCAGCTGTGGACCGTGCTGCCGGGCCCAGCGCATCAGGAACTCAAGCGGTGATCCTCCGCCCAAGGAACTGTGAACCGTGCCGTTGTAGTTCGCGATCGTGACGTCGCATAGCTCCTCCAGTTCCTCGAACGTCACCAACAACGAGGTATCCCCTCCGGGGTCCGACAGTTGACGGCGCACGTCGCCTGGCGCATTACCGGTGTATCCAGGCAATCGATGGGAGACGGATTCGGCGATCGTTCTGAAGAAGCGCTCGATGTACGGGCGCTCGTTTGGCTGGGCAACCGGGCCGGCATCGACGAAGCAGCCGATGACCTCGGTGAGTGCATTCAGGGTATCGTCGGCGAGATTGGCTCGCGCATTGTCCAGCCGCAACCACTGCCAGGCGGCGAAGGAATAGCACGGTGCGGTCTGCGAAACGAAGCCGGCGTCCGGCGCATAGCCCAGCCCGGAGATCGAGAAAGCCGAGCGCCGATGGCGTGGCTGGAGTGCGGCCTGCAGTGTTCGGATCACATCGTAGCGGTCGTACTCGGGCGCAAGGACGACGTTCCAGCCGAGAATCGCTCGCGAGGCGACATCGATGATTGCCAGAAACCAGACGCGCTCGAGTTCAAGATCGTAGGGGATGTCGAATGGGTCGATGAGCCGGACGCGCAGCCGGATATCGAGTTTGTGACCGTCAAACTCCACAACCTGGAAGGGAATGATGGCCGGAGGCACCGATGCAGATTCGGTTTCGTGCCATGGCGCGCCGATCCGACCTGCACCCGATGCGTAGGCGGCCCGCGCGAAAGTCTCGTTTAGCATGGCCTTGGCAACCAACGCAAGCGAGCGCTTGCCGCGATGCAGCTGGTTCAATGGATACATCTGTTCGGTAATGCCCAGTACCACGCATCGGGCAATGAACGAGCGATGCAATCCACGCAGCCCGCGAATATGCCCCGCTGGCGTCAGCCGCACCATTGCCCCGTCGATCTGCTCGCGAATGAGTTGTCCAAGCGAGGCGTGCCGCTTGAGCAGTTGGCTCATGGCGCCTGCCGCACCGCTTCTCCGACTTTCGGCGACGGCATTGACCGGTTGCTGCCGGTCGTAGGTCTTGACGCGTTCGTATCGCAGCAGGCCACGAAAGCCATAGATCCTGCCATCCTTGTGTCGAGTCAGGCAGCGGCGCAGCAGGTTGTACAGTTGCTGGCGAGCGATGCCAGTGAGCTCTTCGATGTCGGCCAGTGAATCGCCGCTGAGGTACTTGCGCAGCGCCTCTTCGCGTCGGAGATACTCCTGTCGCTGGGTGTCCGGCAGCGTCGAAAACGCAACCAGCGGCCAGTCGTCCAGATCGTGAAGCGCCGGATCGATGACGATACGGCGTGCCATCATTCAGGACGCCATGAAACGGCTGCCTGGCCCGAGGGAGCGCAGATGAAGATCCTCGGCCACCAGTTCGCCGCGTCGCGTCAATTCGAATGCGGTGGTTCGCGAGACGATTGGATCAGCTGGCAGTTCCACGCGCTCGATATCGACCAGCGCTTGCCATCGTTTGCAGCGCTGCAGAATCCGGCGTCGCTGTGCCGCGCTGATCTCACGCCGATTGGAGACGACATAGGGCAGGATGATCTGCCAGTTGCGAATAAGCATGGCCCGCTCCGCGAAGAAATCCGGGTCCGCGTTTCGAAGGCAACCGGTTTGGGACCCGACTATCTGGTGCGCATGTCCAACAGGCGTGAGTACCAGGTCAGGGATGAGCCAGATCTCTGGTTGCCCGTCACGCCGTACCCAGAAGTCAGCGAGGCGCCATTCGCCTTCATTGGAAATGAGCCCCGGTCGCTCGCAGAATGATTCGACGGCAGGCTCTGCCTCGAGCAGCGTCCAAAGCTGAACCGAGGCCCAAGAGAACAACGTGATCCGCCGTGAAAGCTTCGGGCTGTACGCCTCAAATCGGTGACTGAATTGAGGCCGTGAAACAGCCACTGGATCGAGTATTCTGGGTGTCATCGCAGCAGTCTCCGCGCGCGCCGGTCACCAAAAAACGTCTCGTGCACAGGCTGCGTTCGGCGCGTCACCAAGTCAATGATTTCCTTACACGCGTTGTGTAGGTAAATTTGGTGACATCAAGGGGCGCAAGACCGCATTTCCGGCCTTTGAGCCGGAATGGAGAGTCAAAGATTTACTTTGTTCTACGACACCGGTCACTCCGGCACTGGCGTTCATCAACAGGGTCACCATCTCGCGGTTGTCCGCAATCATCGAAGGATTGCGCAGCGGGAGTTGTCGCTCATATCCAGCCAGGAAACCTCGGAAATCATTGTTCTGATTCCAAGGAGGCTACTCGAAGGCAGTCAGTCGACTGGCAATCTGGTCGTCGCTTTGGATGGCGGCTAATGTGTCAAACGAAGGAAAGTTGAGACTTTCTTGACGCAAAGTTGAGACCTTTGGTCGATTCGTGACGCCTGCGAAGGAAAACTATAAGCAAATCAATTATTTAGGCTCGATTGACGGAAAGTTGAGACATCTGGTGCCGAGTGTCGGCGCGCGAAATCGATAGGAGGGCAGATCGCGCCGTGCATGATGTACCTGCCATGCGCGTGCATGAACTGAGCGATCCGCATCCACGCGGCATACGACAGGAAAAGGTCCTGCTCAAGCCAGCGCATCACCAGCGCATGCCATTGCCCGGTTCTGTAGCAACGTGAACGAACAGGCAGATAGGCGAACCAGGACATCAGTCCGGGGGCCGGTGTGGGTGGCAAGTCAATGGTCGAAAACGTCTGCGTGTACCCGAGCCAACTCGCGCTCCAGCCGTGCGCGCCGGCGCTTCTTGCCGACATCGAATCCCCCGGGTAAATCCGCACACGGAAGTTCGATGACAATCCGATTTCGGTTCTCAACCGGTGAACCTGGCGTGTCTTCGCCATGATCGCAGTTGTCACAAGGTCTTGTGCGTCTTTGAATTGCTTGCCGAAAGACGTCCATGCCGCAGTGCTGGCTTGTTCCTCAACCCTGTGGCGAATCGATTCCGAAAAATCGAAATCTCGGTTGAATGATATGCCGGCGCGAGAGACCGATGCCTCCGCGGGCAGAGGCGGAGGCACTTCAAAGACGCGGTTCATCGCCGAAACATGCGCTATCCGAAACGGTGATGGAGAGTTTGCGCATTCCACGGTGTGCCGGATGTATCGGGCCCAACGGCCGAAGATCCGGATGGCTCGAGCCGGCAATGGTTGACACTTCCCGGTTGGCCCATGCAGTAGTGCCGCCCATCGGGCCTGACAGGCCTGGCACTGAAGCGGACTGGCGGCCAGTTCGTTGCCAATCGAATACGGAATATCTGACCGGCAGGTGCTACAACCGAGGATGAGCCTGGATCGATGAATCGGACAACGGCCGATGAAATCCCACTGAAAGATTGGTGAGTGAAACCCGGCTTCCAGACACGATACGCAGTATCGTAACTGACGACTTGCCCGCACGAGCATGCGAGTCGGACCGCTTGCGCAGAATGAGTCGCGAACCGCTTCTGAACTCATCGCCAGGATTCTTGCCATACGATCCGGCGTTACGCATGCGAGCAATCGTAGATCGGCGCCATGTGTCAATGACGACGTCGGCCTCCTGGCGAACAAGGCCAGCAGTTCCGAAAGGAAGAGGCGGTTGTATAGGGAGAACTTCGAAAGACGCATCCAGGCCGACTCACCCTGGCTGCTCCATTCGTTTCGAACGGTATGCGACCAAGGCTCACGATCGACCGGCGCTACGCAAGGCCAGGGTTCAAGGGCCTGCTGGACTGCAATGGGGTCGAGATCATCGAAGGACGATTGCGTTCCGGATGCCATGGACACTCACCGTGCCATTGCTGCCAGGGGTGCACGGCTCGCCTTCTGCGCCATCACAAACCGGCTTTGTTCAACCATGTCCGACCAGAATGCAGAGTCGAACTGCAGCGTTTCGCCATCGCGCGTGACGCTCAACATCAAGGCCGCCTCGATGGCTGCCGTGAAGTACTTCATTGGAATTTCGACAGGTCCCTCGAGTCCGGCTCGGATATGCGCATCTTCGAACGCACTCCACAGGCGTTCGGCTGATTCGCGCATCCGCAACCCCGCGGAGTAGGCCCGCGGTACCCAGAAGCGGGTGTACGACCATCCGGATTTCTCCGGATACTCGCCGTGATCATAGGCGGCCATCACCGATTCGCACGCTTTGGCCGACGAGATCCCGCGGAAGGCTAGTTCCTCGACCATAAAACGGGCGACGATATGCTCCTTGTCTTGAGCTTGCAGGGCGGATTTCTGAGCCAGCAGTTGGGGCTGACCAACCAGAAAGGTGAACAGGCGCAGGCCATTGAGTTCCAGCTCGTCGTGCAAGTCTCGAAGCCACTCGTATTCGATTTCGCGCAGATGCTGAGCTTCGTCGGCGAAGAGAAGAATCCGGTCATCGCCCTGGTGTTCGGCAACCTGCCGGATCTTGTGCAACAAGCGACCGCGCAGTGCTGCTTTGCTGGCGCCGGACTGTGAGGGGTGCTTCACCGAATGGAGCAGGGCGGAAAAGAAGCTGTTCTCCGATGGCATTTGAGAGCGTGCGCACCGCAGCTTGTAGACCGACATCTTCGGGTATCGTTTGGCGAGATCGCGGCGCATGAACTCGATCGCATAGCTCTTGCCCATGCGCGGGCGTCCATGAACGAGTGCGCCACTGATGTAGAGAAACAGGCTGTCATCGATCAACTTGCGAAATGCACCGATGGCCTGCGTGGGAAGCCGGTATGAGCGTCTGCGCAGCGGGTGATCTTCGAATGAGACGGGGCGTTCAACGTCTTCGGACATGGGTGCGCTCCTCAGTTGTTCTGAACATCCAGGTCGCTCAGGTCGATCAGTTCCTCGGTTGTCGGCTCTGCTCGCGCAGGGTGACGGACGGGTGGCGTCGAAGGGGCAGCATCCTGATGCGTCTGCAGGGCGCGCGTGCCGTGCTTGCGTGAGCGCAACTTGCTCTTGCGCTGCTGTTCGGCAAAGAGCTGTATTGGATCCTGCTCGCCTGCGAATCTCAGCTTCCCGATTCGACGTTCGCGCAGGATATGTCGTCGCACTCTCAACGAATGGCAGCTATAGCGCCATCCTTCCAGCACATGCAGGCGTCCAAGTTCTGCGCCGTTCATCAGGTATGCCCAGGCCTCGCGCATGTCGTTCGGGTTCGCATAGACGCGAATCTTCTGCTTCACCAGGCCTTGAGTCCGCTGCAGCACCTCATTGCTGTATCGAGCCCCGTAGAGGCTGACGTAGGGAGGGACGCTGCGGGCGACGTTGCCGCGGACCGTGCAAAGGTGCACGGGCTGCAACTGATGGATTCGACTCTGCAGTTCGCCCGGTAATGTTCGGATCGGCGTCGATGTGCTGCCCACCGCATGCTGAAAGGCTTCCAGCGGCGGCCGTCCGTTCAGTCCATCATGCGGTGTGGCGTGGTAGTTGGCGATCGATAGCTCGAGGAGACCTTCCAGCTCGGTCATCGTCATAAGCAACGCGGTATCGATGGCACGTCCGCGTTTGCCGATCGGATCCTTGGGGTTGCGGCCGGTGGTGCCAGGCAGATTCCGGATCAGCCGTTCGTTCAGCGAGCCGAAGAACCGTTCCACGAACGGGCGTGCCGTGGGTTGTCCGATTGGCCCGGCGTCCATGCGGCAGCCGGTGAAGCGGCAGATCGGCTCGAACGTGTCTTCACTCAAGTGAGCGGCCGCGTTGTCGACCCGCAAGACGTCCCAGCACGCATAAGCCAGTTCGGGGCAGACATCGCCGACAAAGCCGGCTCCGGTTCGATAGGTCAGTCCGCCCAACTCCGCGGGATCGCGGCGTCGCCGGGGTCGTAATGCATCCTGAAGGGCAGCCAGCACATCATGACGGTCGTACTCTGAAGCAGGCACCAGTTGCCAGCCGAGAACGACGCGGGTGCAGACATCGATGGCAGAGATCACGAACAGGCGCTCGGTCTCCAGATCCATGCTGACGCCGGCAGGATCCTCGATGCGTACGCGCAGCCGTAAGTCGAGTTTGTGGCCATCCAGCTCGACGACCGAGAACGGCTTGACGGTTGTATTCCAGACCTCGGCATGACTGGAAAAGGTCCTGATCTGCATGCGCGATTCCACGCGCCGCCGTACCCATCGCGACAGTGCCCGATAGCCCTTCTCATCCTGGTTGAACGGATAGGCGCTGGCCGGGAGTCCGGCGTCCCGACAGGCGGCAAGCAGTTTGGTCTGCAATCCGCGCAGTCCGAAAAGTCGATCGTTCTCGCCAATGCCGACTCTATCGCTTGCGATCTCTCGCTCGACGATTCGCTCGAGACGAGGGAATCGAGCGAAGAGTTGACCGAACGCCCCTGCGAAGCCTCCTCGTGGGCCGCGACGATCCGCCGACTTTGTCCGCGCATAGGACTTTGCCCGGCTGTGCGGTATCAGGGCGCGCATGCCTTGGATCCGGCCGTCGTCATGAGGGCTCAGGGCTCGGGTGACCAGACGGAGGAGGGCGCCGCGGGCAATCCCATGGTTCCGTTCGACGCGCGAGATCGGTTCACCGCCGAGGTAGGCAGAAATCGCACGGGCTCGTTGCTGGAAAACCATCCGTCTGTCGTCATCAAGGGCTGACGCGTCGGCACCAGGCCATTTGCGCGTGTCGAGCAATGACTCGGGGATCTCACTGCGTCGCATGGGGGCGACTGCGCAATCTTGAAATGACGATCGAACGGTCCCAGGGCCTGTGCGTCAGCTCAGGACTCACAAGCGAGCCGGCATGAAGCTCGGCGATCACGGCCGAGCGAACCAGGACCGGATCGTTTCGCGCCAGGGCGAATTCGGCGTCCTCCAAGGTGGCCTCGTGTTGGTAGAACTTCAGAACGGATCGGCGCAGAGCGTTCAGCGATAGTGCGCTGGCGGTGCAGAGGTACGGCAACAGAGACAGCCAGTTCTGGATCCAGATTCGGTGGCTGTCGATCTCGGTCGGAGAAACCAGGTGAACTTCTTCTGAGTCGATTTGGGGATCCGGCTCGCTCGGCGCTGCCTCGGACCTTCTTTGTCTTACATCATCCATGGGAGGTTTGTCGCCGATTGCCAACCAGAAAACCTGGCCGTTTCGGATCGCCCAGAAATCGAATTGCCGGTCGGTGGCGCTCCCAGGCGTGGGGCGTTCACAGAAACGGGAAACTTGCGGATTGGCTTCGAGCGTCACCCAGAGTCGAATCTGGCTTGCGCTGGTGAAAACCATGGGCCGACCGCACTTGGGCGACCAGACGTGTCGAAGCGTCTGGCCGGGTAGACGGCGCAACTGCGCTCGCACGGGTTCGGAAGTTGATGTCAAGGCCGTCGTTGAGATTGCCAAAGTGTCACAACTTTACGTCGCTTTCCCGAAAAGTTGCAACTTTGCGTCAATCACGATTGGCGCAATGATGAGACTTCCAAATGGACGGCCTGTGCGAAATCAATGAGTTACGTAGAGGGTGGGGTCTCAACTTTCCTGCGTTTGACACTGGGCGGCGCGCCTTTCGGGTCGCCACTGGCCGACACCCGTCGTTATTCCGACTGCCACACGGCTCGCCCCCGGCGAACTTGCTGCACGGGTGTGCCCGCGGCGCCCCGACGCTTGCGGCCGACTTGCTGCGGCGTACAGCATCGAGAGCGGCAACATTCTCTTCGATCATTCGCTCGATGCGCGCCGGCAACTCCACCGCTCCTACATCGTCCACGAACTGGTGCATTCGCTGCAACACCGTGCGATGGGCGCGCGACTGAACGCCAGCTGCCTCGCCATTCTGAACAGCGAGCGCGAAGCCTACGCCGTGCAAGCCCGCTACCTGCAATGGCACGGCGTCGGTCTTCCGGTCGGCCTCGAATTACGTGCCAGGCGGTGTCCGCCGGAGCAGGACACGATGCGTCGCTGAACGGCGCGGCGTGGATCTGCAGAATGAGCCGGAACAGGATCACGTACCGGGTGAGGATCTGCGGCAGGATGTTGCGCACGACATGCCGGCGCTGGTCACGGCCCCATTCCATCGGGCCACGTCGTGCCGGGAGTGGTCGTCGTCACCGGTACGGTCACTTGACTGTCGCCTCCGCCACTACTCGAGGCGGGTCGATCGGGGAAAGCGCTTATTACCTGGTTGGCGAGCTTTCCGGGGGTCAAATCGGCGGCATTGCTCGACGTACTGAAGTAGGTTTGATCCGGACCGTAGTTCGCATTGAAGGTCGTGTTGACCCCGCCCTGAACGTACTCCTGGGAGATGGTCCCTACGACCTGGCCAGCTGCGTTCGTCACGGTCGCGTGCGAGGTGACGGTGCCCGATGGTGCGACGACGACGGTCCCAGAGACCCTGCGCGTGGCATTGCCGGCGTAGACGTTCTCATTGACCTGGACGACCGTTCCGGGCTTGGCACGGCCCGACAGAGCTGAATCCGAGGAACTTGGACTACGAACACCATTCCCGCCGATCGCGACGATCTGGTACTTGCTGGTCAGGCTGCTCGCAGACCGGTCGACAAAGTAGAGCAGGCTGGTGGAGGCGATTCGGACGCCATTGCGATAGACATCGTATCCGCGAATTCCGGACGCGCTGGACGGCCTCATCCAATCGATGCGAACCACCTGAGGGTGAAGCCTGAACAGTCTGATATTGGTAGGCGCCTTGGGCGGACTCGCCGTAGACAGAACGCCACTGCAATGCCATCCGTCGGTCTTCCACTCGCATCGATGTCCCAGTTGATCGTTCCATTGCTGACCGCACTTGTTCGCGAAGAGCAGCTTGGCGGTGCTTATGTTCGAACTCGCCGTACCCGTACACCAACCCGACGGCGTCGTCGAGCCGGTGGCGGCCGCGGTGCTCACTGTTCCGTTGCAATGGAAACCGTCCGATTTGTAATCGCATTTATGACCTTTCTGGTCGTTAAACGGTTCTCCACAGACGCTGCTGAACGATTGCCTGGCCGCGTTCAGATTCTGGTTCGGCAGTCCCGTGCACCAGCGTGTCGCGTTGGCCTTTCCTTCGACCGGCGATTCACCGCTGTCTGCCAACAGACTGTCCGGGTCGGCGTCGCTTGGTTCCCGAAGCGTCGTGGCGGCCGCAATGGCATACCCCGCATAGAGCCGTAGCGCCCCACTCTGGCTGATTTCGGATGAGCCGGTAGTGAGGTCGATCGAGTCGAACGCCGCCTCACCCTGTCCGGCATCGAACACCCCTTCTTCCGGCAATAGCGGATAGCCGTTCACGACCACCGACTCGAGCGCCACCATGCGGGTTTCGACGCTCGCCCCGTGGGCAGCATCCGCTCCACCGTTTAATACGACGACTTCCACCTTCGCGCCAGGTGCAACGGGCTCCGCTGTCGAGAATGCGTATTCGCCGGAAATGCTGTCGGGATCCATGACCACGCGGTTCGGTGACAGGGTCACGTCGTTTACCCGGACCTCGATGATCGCCGCCGCCTCGTTGGCATTGTTGGTCATGCCCAGGACGCGAACCACGAAGGCATCGGGCGAGAGTTCTTCCGCTGGCGCCGACGACGCCGGCGCCAGCGGTTCGCTGCCCCCGCTGCCACAGGCGCCGATCAGGGCCGAACAGAACAGTCCCAGGACGAGCAGCATCGGGCGCGGCCGTGGGACACCATGCATTGCAGCTCTTAGGAAGGACATCGTCGGCGCTCCAGAATTGGTGGTCTTCTTTCGCAGCCTGATAAACCGGCTCGCGTGCTGAACGCTGATGCAGGGTAAGGTTTCGGCAACTATAGCAGGGCAGCCCCACTGCAAACCGCGCGAGCCGGCGTTTCGATTCGACGCCGTCGCCCGCTACTGAACCAGCAGGGGCCGATTCCGGTGGTAGGCGCGAAGACAGGCGACTAAGCCCTGAACATTGCAACCTGTTCTGGGGAGCAGTGATGTCGGAAATCTTGCCGGATTAGAGGCAGGCCTGAGACGGGATGCATCGCCGGGCCGATCGGCTTGCGAACGATCTTGGATCGCCCACTCGTTCCCGTTCAACGCGTACTACGGGGGATGGAGATCCGCCACGTCGTTGGCGACGACTGGCGCCTCGAAATCGAACCCGGGCCGCTCAGCAGATGGGCGTGGTGCAGACGGACAGACCAGAGCCAGGACGCCCGAGAAACCCCTCGATACGCCCAACCGGCGCAGAGACTTTCTGCTCGTCAGCGCACGAAGCAGTCACTGTCGATTTCCGGGGCTCCCATGTTCTGGAACGCCACATTCGGACCGCGCGTCAACTCGGACGACTCACTGAAGAGCGTCGGCTCGTCGCACCGTACTCCCCAGCCTGCGCCATCGGCAATTACCGAGTCGACGATTTCCAATTTGGCTTCTTCCATGTCGACTGCGGTGAAGTTGCCGATCAGGCCGTCACTGTTGCCGGTGTGTAGCAACCGGGTGTGGGATAGAAGATTGTCTTCTGTGTTGCGCAGTTGCATCCCGACCCAGGCGCCGGGACGTTCGGTCTGTCCACGAATGATCACAGGCGCTTCTGCCGTTCCTTCAGCCCGCAGTACACCATTGCCTTCAATGTCGAGCCAGGCTTCGTCGCGCATGACAATCTCGACACCCGGCTGCAGCGCAGTCAGGCCGCCGGAAATAGTGACCATACCCAGACGATATGGCGCGTTGAGCTTTTTCCATTCGAACCGACCGCCAGACGATTGTTCGGCAGTGGCGCCCAGGTCGACGTAGGGGATGCCATTGGGTTGTAGTTCACCGCGGTAATCAGATGCAGTGTCCAGATTCGGCACGAGTTCTATGCCGATGGACAGGCCGCTAAGTACGTTGCCGTAGAACTTGTTGTTCTCGAACCGCTTCAGGTTGACATCGTCATCGATACTCGCGCCAATGACATAGCTGTTCGACACGGTTGAGTTGCTCATCGAGAACGTGACCGCATCGACCAGAAAGCCAACATCGGGGCAAAACAATACGTCGCATACCTGCCCGCCGTCCTTGATGTCGACATAGTCGAACACGCTTTCCCGCGCGCTGATGAAATGGATGCCGCTCCAGAAGCCCTGGACATGGCTCTCGCCTTCAAAGACGATACGGTTTGCCGCGTCGCCGACGGCCTGGATCTCGCCGCCATCGATTCGCAAGTAGGCGTCCTTGGCCGCGCGCACGACCACGCCTGGTTCGATGACCAGACGCGATTTGATATCCACCAGCCCCTCGAGCCGGTAGTCGCACAGGTTCGGCGTATCGACCAGGCGGCTGGGCACGGTGATGTTTTCGGTTAGCACGTAAGTGCAGTCGCCGTCGGGTTGGGTCGGGGGTGCAGGGGTGGGCGTTGGCGACGGATCGTTTGCGACCGCGGAGTCACCACCGCCGCAGCCCGCCAGCGACAAAGACAAGAAAAACGCGCCGGCAATATGCAAAGTTCTTGATCGGGGAGCACGCATTGTTCCGGGTCTGGCAGGATGCATGGGTAGTTGTTTCAGACAGTAGCGTTTGGATGGGACTATAGCGGACAATCTCGAGACTGATTGTGATGGCGAAACTGCTGCAGATTTCAGGTGTAGGTGCTGCAGGAAGTCTGCACGCCCCTCGGTCGGAAGTTCGCTGCATTGCCGGCGCCCGCCATGGCTGGCCTGTGACCGACCCGTCGGGCTTCGCCCAATCGGTGCTTCACCGCTCCTATATCGTCCACGAACTGGTGCATTCGCTGCAACCCGTGCCATGGGCGCGGGACTGAACGCGAGCTGCCTCGCAAGTTCCGGACGCACGAGCCGAGCGCGGTGACGGCCGGTGTCGCGGCCGACGAAACCCACCATCAAACGGCCGATATGACGGCCGAAACGACAGCCGACCAAGCGGCCGATAAGGGGACGTCCGAACCGGCACCGCCGGCCGCGCCGCAGGCATCGACCGGCCAATCCGATGCCTCGGACAAACCCCTGCTGGTTGCCGCAACCCATGGCGTGGACGAATCAACACCACGCGTGGCCATCGTGCTGCGAGACGCGGGCAGCGATGCCGCACTGGCCGAGCGCTTCGTCCAGAAGCTGCGCCAGATGTTCACGCGCTACAAAACGGTGATGCTGCTGCCACCGGACGCGGCCGACAGCGATGAGACGACGTATCGGCTGGCATTATCCTTTGCGCCCGGCGAGCGCACCGGTCGACGTCTGCTGGTCGAGGCCATCGACGTGGCCAGTGGCGAAGTGTTCTCGTCGCGTTCCTTCGATGTGGCCGACGAACCCGATGCCTTGCAGCGCCTGGCGGTGCGCACGGCGGCATTTGCCTCGCCGACCGGCGGCGATCTGGCGCGCCATCTGATGCGCACGGCGATTCGTAAACCGGTCGAGCAGTTGACGGCGGCCGAGTGTTATGCCCACACCTACGACTGCACGAGTTGTGCGGGCAGTCTGGACCATGTCAGCGAACGTGCGGTGGCCTGTATCGACCGGCTGCTATCGGCCAATCCGAAGAACGTGACGGCGCTCGCACTAAAGGGTGCGGTGCATGCGCACCAGTATCGCTGGGGCAGCGGCGTTTCCGAACCCGAACGCAGTGAGCTGCAGGCGCGCAGCTATCGCGCGCGGCTTGCGATCGAAGCCGCCACCCGCGCCGAGGAATTCAGCGACGGTACCGAGCCGGCGGTCTACTGGGGGCTGGTGCAGGCCGATCAGTCGGGATGCGAGATCGACAAGAGGCGAGTGGCTACACAGCGCGGACTGGCACTCAATCCACATGATCCGGCCATGCTCGCGGTGTTCGGCAACTGGCTGGCCAATGCGGGTCATGGGGAAGAGGGCGTGGCGATGATCGAACAGTCACTGGCGATCGAGCCGGACGACTATCGATCGTGGTGGCTCATGGCGCCAGGCCAGCTTGCATTTGCGCGTGGCGATTTTCAGGCCGCTTACGACGCCTTTGTTGTAAGCGTGGTCCGGAGGCCCTCTTGTTGGGACCGAACTGATCGTCGAGCATGCGTCCACACGTACACATGGACGCACGATGAAAGGAACGAATCTCAGAGTTGAGGGTTTGATCACGGGCCGTCGGCGCGATGGCAAGAACTTCTACGACGAGGTGGCCAGGCGCCGATTGATCGCGCTGTGCCAGGAAGGTGCCGCGTCGGTTGCAACCATTGCTGTGGCCAACGGAATCAATCCCAACGTGTTGCATCGCTGGCTTGCACTCGAAGAGACGCGGGGCAAATCGGGAACGCAGAACGTGCCACAGTTATTGCCGGTCCTCATCACCGACCACGCGAGTGATGCCGATATCGAGCGTGCAGTGAAGGGGTCGGACGTTGGTGACGAGACCAACGACCATCTCGAGATCGTGTTCTGTCGCGGCACACTGAGACTGCGCAGACCGCTGGATGAGGCGCTGTTGCGAATGATTGCCGACGCACTCGCCTGCCGATGCTGAATGCACCGGGGCCGGGCCAGCGAGTCTGGATTGCGGCGGGCATCACCGACATGAGAAAGGGCATGGGCGGACTGGCTGCGCTGGTGCAAACAGCTTTAAAGGAGACGCCGTTCTCTGGCGATGTGTTCGTGTTCCGCGGTCGACGCGGCGATCTCGTGAAGCTGTTGTGGTGGAGCGGTGATGGGATGAACCTGTACTTGAAGAAGCTCGAGCGAGGCAAGTTCGTGTGGCCACAGGCCGCCAGCGGCACCGTGTATCTCACGACCGCGCAACTGTCGATGCTGCTGGAAGGAATCGATTGGCGCCGTCCGGTCAGAACGACTGCGCCCACACTCGCTGCATAGCAAATCATGCATTGATCGAGCAGGTCGTGCTCGATTAACATGCGATGCATGCGCATCGCAGACCGACTCAGTGAACCGTTGCCCGAGGATGTCGAGAGCCTCAAGCGACTGCTGCTCGCCGAGCGCGCATCGAGTGCTGCAAATGCTGCGGCATTGGAAGCTGCGCACGCGAGCATCGCAAAGCGCGACCAGGACCTTCAGGTTAAGGAAGCCGAAGCGGTTCACCTGCGCGCCTGGATTGAGAAACTGAAGTTGCAGATCGCCAAGCTCAAGCGCATGCAGTTTGGCCGCTCCTCCGAAAGACTGGCCGCCATCGATGGGCAGATCCAGCAACTGGGGCTGGCACTCGAGGAACTCGAGACGAGCCAGGCGCAGTTGCCGCCTGCCAAGCCGGCTGGCAAAGAGGGGGAGCCCGGCAAGCGCAATCGAGCGCGGCGTCCGTTGCCTGAGAACCTGCCGCGCGAGACGATCGTGATCGCGCCCGACGCGGTGTGCCCGACGTGCGAATCACCGATGCGGCGCAACGGCGAAGACGTCACCGAATTCCTCGAGTTCATCCCCGAGCACATCAAGGTGATTCGGCAAGTTCGACCGAAGTTCGCATGCCGCTGCTGCGAGCGCATCGCCCAAGCGGACGCGCCGAGCCGGCCGATCGAAAAAAGCATCGCCGGGCCGGGGCTGCTCGCCCACGTGATGGTCAGCAAGTTGCTTGACCATCTGCCCCTCTATAGGCAGGCCGAAATCTACGCTCGCCAAGGCATCGACCTCGACCGCGGCACACTGGCCGACTGGCTCGGCAAGGTCGACAAGCTGCTGCGCCCGCTGTACGAAGCCGTTGCGGCCCATACGCTGGGCGCGCCGGTCAAACTGCACGGCGACGATACGCCGGTTCCGGTGCTGCAACCGGGCAAGGGGTCGACCAAGGAAGGGCGATTCTGGGTCTATGTGCGCGACGATACGCCGGCCGCCAGCGTTGAGCCGCCGTCGGTGCTGTTCCGCTACGCCCCGGACCGAAAGGCGCAGCACCCGAAGGAACACCTGCAAGGCTTCACCGGTACGCTGCAATGTGACGGCTACAACGGCTTCGAGAAACTGTTCGTGCCCCAGGCTGGCCAGCCGCCACCATCCATGAAGGGCGCGGCTTGTTGGGCGCACGTGCGGCGTCAGTTCTACGATCTGTACCAGGCGACGGACTCACTTGCAGCCAAGGAAATGCTCGAGCGCATCAAAGCACTCTACGAGATCGAGCGGGAGATCCGGTGAAAGATACCGGCGGAAAGGCTCACGGTACGAACCGCGAGGACGATGCCATTGTTGAAGGCCATCAACGCGTGGCTGAAGACAACGCGCGCCCAGACGTCAGCGAAAATGAACCTCGCCATCGCCTGCCGCTATGCGTTGAACCGTTGGGACTTACTCGAACGATTCGCGACCGACGGAAATCTCGAGATAGACAACAATGCCGCCGAGCGCGCGCTGCGTGGTGTTGCCCTTGGACGAAAGAATTATCTCTTCCTTGGGTCGGACACGGGCGCCATGCGAGCGGCCAACTTTTACACGTTGATTGGCAGCGCAAAACTCAACGGTGTAGAGCCCGAGGCCTACTTGCGCCACGTGCTCACGTACATCGCCGATCATCCGATCAACCAGATCGGCAAGCTCTTGCCCTGGAACGTCGCCGGCAAACTGATGACTGGCGATCAATCGATCCGCGCCGAACCCGTGCAAGTCTGATCGGCGATTCCTGTCAAGGACGGTACTGGGACCACGCTTACGACGAGGCTACCCTTGATCTGGCAAGGGCGTCACACAAAGTGAGGAAGACCCAACTTTCGTTCGTTTGACAGTTAGGGTGAGGAGGAGTCCATCCCATTGGTTACGAACAATCCACCGTCAGGTGCGACCGGACTACCCCGAGCCGATTTGAGTTCGCTCTCCTTGGGCATCAAGGCGGAATGCGACGCGTATCTTCCTTGAGTCGCGACAAGCTCGAAGGCAAATCCGACCAGCGACGCAAGACAGCAAACCTACAGCTTCGGAGATCATCGAAACTCCTGAATCACCTCAAGTTTCAGATAAGCAGGCGTCCTGGTTTTTCGAGGCGATTCACATACAAAAATAGTATAGGCTCTGCCAAATCTAGTGCGCGATGGTGCCGCCCATTTCCGGTACGAACTCTAGCCGCCGGGCGATTCTGAGTCCCCACCTAGCCTCCATCTCCTTCCGAATGCTCGCCAGCCTAGCTTTTGGCGTGGTCTGGACGTCATACAGTACTACGAGCTTCTTTCCTCGTTGGAGAGCTAGCGCAAATTGGAGATTCAGTTGCTCTACCTTTTTGTCTAAGCTTGTTCCGATCTCAACCAGTGCGTCAGCGGTCTCGAAGTCGATCTCCGTCAAAAGTTTGCCCGTTGAGCCTCGAATCTCTTCGTTGGATCGAATAATCTTCTTGGCCCATCGCTGTTGCATGGTGTACTCAAAAACGGCTCCGGGGTTCCCTGTCGTAAACGCGCCTTTGGACGGAGCACTGTCTGATTTTCCTATTGCTTTTCCTAGGTTGGCGCCTTCCTTAATGACATCATCGCCGAATCCCAAAATGCTCTTCAGAGCTCGCGAAAATGGGATGATCACTGCAGCACCTGCCAACAGCGCGCCGCCACCGCCAAGAATCGAAGGGGCGCGATAGAAATTCGCTCCTGCTTCACCCGCATCGCGCAAGTCCAGTGCGATTTCCGCAGGTGGAAAAAGTGAACCGGCCGCAACTTCGGCGATTGCAGTTCCAGCGTCACCTCCCGCGACGACCTTTTCAGACACTGTGCGAGAGGCGTCATATTGTCTTCCCGCTTTCCGTCGATTGTCAGCTACAAGTTGCGCATGCCTTTCTTCTGGCGATTGGTATGGATTGCGACTCATGATCTCGGCTTTTGTTCCACGAAAGCTCAGATCGTCCTCATAAACAACTCCCCTCCTATCACCGGCCAGTCCCTTCGATGCATATGCCCCAGCGACACCGTAGATTGGGCCGTAAGGGTCTCCCTCAACGTGAATCGGTTCATCGGTGAAATCAACTTCAACGTCCGGAACGGCGTTCTTGCCACTCGGGTCGCGCAGTCTGATCGGGCTACCCCGGACATAATCATATCGGTTCACCCCATCACCAACGCCAATCGGATCTCCCGCCGTCCACCGCCCCAACCATGACGCGTAGTACCGCGCCCCCATATGGTCAAGTCCGGTCACTTCATCACGTTCAGCACCCGTATAGCGATAGCGCTTCGCGCTAACTTCGATCCCCGCGGCCATCGCCCGATACGCGGTCGTTCCATACGGGTGGTACTCCTCGTAGCTGATCACCTGCGCACCGTTGTCGAGCTCCAGCGACACACTGCCCAGATGGTTGCCGTGTTGATAGCGGGCTAAATTGATCGGCGCGGCCACCGGCATGCCGTCACTGACGGTCAGCGTCTCGACCATCAGCACCCGCCCGGTGTCATCCGCGATTTGCAGCGTCTCGCGCTCACTGCGCAGACTGCCATTCACGCGCTCACGGAACAGCTCGAAGTCGCCCAGGTAAATGCGCTCCCGCGACAAAGCGCCCGAATCATTGACCCACATCTTTCGCACCCGATTGCCTGCCGCGTCGTACTGAAAGTAAACGTCTCCTCCACCAAAAAGGGCGGCGTGTTGCATTTGCTCGGTGTGATCCCAATCCATGGCCTCGAGATGCAGCATGGCCGTCATGTTGCCGTGCGCGTCGTACGCATAGGTGTTCGAGAACGCGCCGCCCGGCACATCGCCAGGCCCGCTGTTCGCCAGCAGGCGATTGCCGTCGCTCGCGTAGGCGTAGGTCCGCGTCCACACGCCCACATGTCGGTGTTCGAGAATATTGCCCACCAGGTCGTAGTGGTAGCGCTCGGTGTACCGCCGCAAGGCGTTTGGCAAGTTGGGGTCGGGGTGCAGTTGAGCCGTCGGGTCGCGCTCGGTCGGTTGACCTTGCGACATGTGCTCGCGGCCAGTGGCCTGGATCAGGCGGTACCAGGGGTCGTATTCGAATTGCTGGTCTGCGTCGACAGCGGCGTTGGCGAAATGGACGATCGGCGCCACCGCGTCCTGCACTTCGACGATATTGCCAGCCACGTCGTAGAAGTACAGCAGATCCTGCAAGACGCTCGGTGCCGCTGCGCGCGTTGTGCGGATGCGGGTGAGCCGCATCGAGACGGGGTCGTACTCGTAGATGCTGGTGGTGCCATTCCCATGCCAAACGGATGCCCGGCGGCCGCGAACGTCGTAGTCGATGTCGTCGACATATGTCGTAGCTGTCGGACCGCCGCGCAGCCGGGCGCTCACCGAGTCAAGCAGGCCGGCTTCGTTGTAGGTGTACCGGGTGACGCTGGCATCCGGCGTGGTGCGCGTCACCGGGCGGCTCAACGCGTCGAAGCCGCCTTCTGCGGCAAAGACCTCCGGGTCGAGCAGGGTTGCCGCCGCTTCGTCCAGGCCGGGCAGCGTGGTCTGGGTGGCCAGCGGTGTCCAGTCGGGCGTGCTGTCATGGGCAGCAACCAACTGGCGTTGCTGTCGACGCGCGTTGCCCTTGAAGTCAAAAACCAGATTGACGGCCAGGCCTGCCGAGTCGTATTGCCGAAGCAATGTGCCACGAAGATTGCTCGCCGAGGCGTCGGGCGCATCCTCCCCGTAGACATTGCGCATCACAAGGGTCTCGTCGCCCGTTGCCGGCTGCAACCAGTGGTGCGTCACACGGCGCAGCGCGTCGTACTGGAAACGGTGCGTGCGTCCGATGGCCGGATCGTCGAACAAGCGCAGCGGCGCGCCCATGACGTCGTTGATGGCCCGGCGCTGCCCGGCGTCGACCGAATCCGTTTGCAGCGCCTGGCCCAGAAGCCCATAAGTCCGTGACTCGGCGGTGTTGCCGCGTGCATCGATGACCTGCAGCACATTGCCCTGGATGTCGAGCACGCTGCGCGTTTCGGCCGTCACGCCACCACCCAGGTCGGCCACCACGCGCACAGGCCGGCCCAGGCTGTCAATGTGCGTGACAATCGGCGTGTCGTGATAGGCCGCGGACA
>JBGSTN010000785.1:0-6480 GCA_041736455.1 Burkholderiaceae bacterium
GGCAGAATCGAGCCCCGAATGCGAAAGCGACGACCGAAGTCCTACCCATGGCTCAAGCAACCCCGCACCGTCGCCCGCGAACACGTCACCATCCACGGCCATCCGCCACGCGGGGGCTAAAGTAAGTGCCATTCGCGCTAGAGTCATTTCGCGCAATTCGCTCAGCGTGTTCGCCAGCAGGCCATTGATCCCGGCAACGACATTCGCCGAGCGACCGATTTCACCGTAGGTGACAACAGGAATTCCGTGGCTCAGTGCCTCGACGATCTTGACATTCTGACCAGTACCCGCGGGAATCGGACAGATCGAAAAATCGACGTCGATGTAGGCAACGTCGATATCGGGAATCCTGCCGGTCAACTCGATCATGTCATGGGGTTCGATGCCGGATCCCACGTCTCCGGAAATTCGAAGTGAAAATTCCGGGTCGTCCGATGACAGCCTGGCCTTTAGATAGGGCAACACATGGTTCCTGAGAGCTGCGGCCCCGATCATGTTGTAGAGATTGTTTCCTCCCGCAAACAGGGCGCGAACATTTCTCCGTCCTCTATCGACGGTGATGGTCGGTGAATGCGGGAGATGCATTTCCAGCGTGCGGAGGCTGTCGCGTGTCAACACCGGTCGTAATGTGCAGGCCTCACCGGGTGAGATCGATAGCACTGTCTCGAATTGCATGAGGGCTTCGATTTCTTCCGGCAACAAGTTGTACCGCAGGGCCGCGAACCGATCGGGATCGTGGATGCTGCCGGGAATCTGGCTCAAGTTGTCCGGACGCCTGCTTCCGCAGAATCTCAGCAATTCCCTGTTCAAGACGACACGTCGGCTGATCAGGTCGTGCATGTCGAGCACCCGATGGCAACCGAGCCCTTCAGTGGCTGACGCAACCCAGGCGAAATAGCAGTAGTTCACATGTACCAGCTGAGGACGAAGTGCCTCAGCCAAGGCGCGCACGTCGCGCCAGGCTTGTCGATCGTAGAACTCCTGAAGAGCGTTATCCCCTCGCGCAAGTCCCGCGTGTGCTTCGCGCAATACCGAGTCGTATTTGTCGGCAATCTTGAGATACTGTGCTGCGATGCCAAGTCTGTCGCGCAACAAGGCAGCCTGCTTGAGCTTCACGTCGGTCGTTTTCGATGAAGCGAAGCTGCAGAAGTGCACCTCAAACCCGAGCGCCTGATAGCTCTGCATCATCGAGACCATACGTCGATCGCCGCCGTTGAGCGGGGGGTAGTTGAAGTGCTCGGCGAAAAAAAGAACTCTGGGGCTCGACGCCTTGAATGTTGGCGAGGTGCAATCGGCTTCCAACGCTGCCCGGATTACGCCGTATTTTCGGGCTTCCGCGGCATCCCCGCGGGACCGCGCAAAGCCTTCCAGAAGCAGCGCGAACTCCGCGCGTTCCAGACTGAACGTCTTGCATAGATCTGGTTCGAGACTCACCGAAGTCCCGAAGTCGCGAGCGCTCAAGCCCCGGATGAAGTGACGGCGAAGCCCTGCGTCATTCAAATGGCGCAGCGGGGCAAGCGAGAGCTTCAGGTCAAGGCCATGTCGGTCTTGATAGCAAAGCAATGAATTCAACAGCGGCATACCGACAGACCACGACGACAACCCCGCAAGTGCGTCTTGGATCAAACCGGCAAGAACGAATTCCCGCGCCCACTGGTGTTCACCGTCGAACGTCACGATGTCCAACAGCAACTGCGCCCAGGAAGTGTCTGGTGAAGCAAGTGGCGCCACGGGTTGCGGCGTCACCCATGTCTCGGCATGGTCTGAGCATTCGTAGATCAGGCCGATCGTGCCCGATTGGGCCACGGCGGCACTTGCCAGCATTGGCGCGCCGGTCAGGTCACGGACCTGCTTCGATCCCTGCAGCGAGAGGAGCAGTCGGAACCCATTTTCACCATCATCGCGCAGCGTCACCCAGGAAGCCGGCACCACATCGCAGTCGACCGAATCCACTCGCGGGCGGTCCTGATGTTCGCAGTTGAACAATTGATCCAGCAGCCGCGAGTAATCATCCAACATCCGGGACTCGGAATAGTATTCGGCGAGTTTCAGGACGTTTTCCCGGCATGTGCGATTCAGCGTCTCGTCTCGGAGCATCGCAATGATCTTCACCGCCAATGCCACCGGATCGCGGGTCGGCACAATCGATCCGTTCAGCCCGTCAGTGAGGATCCGATCCTGATAGGAGGCATCGGTCGTGACGATCGCCGCCCCGCAATGCATGGCCTCGAGAAGTGTGAGGGACAGACCCTCGTACAGCGTTGGCAGGACGACCACATCGGCAGCGTGCATCAACTCTGCAGCCCGATCCGTAAAACCGGGGAAATGCATCGCGTATGCCACTCCCAGCTCCCGGGCGAGACATTTCAGCTCATCCTGCTGTGGCCCTTCGCCGAACCAGAGGAATCGCGCCTCGGGAACCTGCTCCAGGACGTGCGGGATAGCTCTGACCAGGTACTCGCCGCCCTTCTGAGGATGGACTCTTCCCACAGTGACCACTGCGCGCAGGTCCTCGTTGAGAAAGGACCCTTGCAGCCTCGTTCCGGTGTCCGTGATCTCGATCTTGCTTCCATTGGGTATGAAATCGATGAATCCGTGCGAGGGATCCAGACCGAGCGCCTTGCAAAGCATGTCACGGGAGAATTCCGAAACGGCGACGAAGCGGAAATTCTTGCGTAGCGCCCGCAACATCGAGAGCGCGGCTGCTGGCGGAACGACCAGCGTATCCGCTACGAGGTGGAATATGCAGATTCCCGGCAGATCGACGTCGGCCAAAGCGTCAAGGATGCCTGCCGCGGTCATCGGTGAGGGTGCGGCCACCACGACCGCATCATAGTCTGTCAGTGTCAGATTCTGGACCAACCGTCTGGACTGTTCAGCGATGTTCTCGGTAGCAGTTGCCATCAGTAGCTGCGCGATCGGCACATCGACTGTTTCGATTCCGGATTCCTGGCATTGCTGGAAGATCCGGGCCGTGCCGATGGAAAATGGGAAAGCCAGGATCGGTCGGTCGCCGCTCGCCAAGACATGACGCGCCAGCGTCAAGGAGTGCAATTCGGCGCCACCGAAGCCTGTCGTCGGCAACAAGAACAGAACTTTTCTGCGTATCACGTCAGACACTTTCGGATTCCAGTTCCAGGCTCTTCACAGCCAGCCGGATCGGATCATGCGGAAGGACATCAAGCGTTCCGCCGCATGAAAGGTTTTGCAGGATGCAACCGCGTGTGCGCAAGCAATCCCGCATTACCGCGAAGTGGGGACGTCCGTCGCGTGCATAGTCGAAAGCACTCCAGTTGCTGGTGATCGACTTGTCGAAATACGATGCTTTCGCGCCGATCGTCATGTCGATTCCTACGAGCGAAATTGTTTTTGCGCCCAGATACCACGCCATCTGGATAGCGGGGAATGCAACCGATTTGCCCAGATAGAGTCCCTTCTTGGGATCGTCCGAAAATCCGAAGGCAGCCGAGATTTGCAGGTCGCCATTCGGACGCGTTACGAATCGTGGCATAACGAACAGGTAGGGGTCACCAAAGATCAGCGGCGACACGGTCGGGTTCAGCACCTTGTCAGTCGTCGCGATGCAGGTAATCGAGCGCGCGAAGCATTCCTTGCGCAGCTCGATGGCACGCAGATGATCGCTGATCATCAGGAAGCTGCGGGCCGGTGCGAAGTTGTCGAGGAGACTGATCGCGTTGTTCAAGAAGACAACCGTCGCTCCGTCAAGGTGTGATAGATCGGTCGTTCGTATCGACGGGCTCGATCCGATCACGTAGACTTCTTCCCCGACGGCTATGCCTTCCAGTGCGGATATCCTTTCCGCGCTTTCGACGACGAGACGGCGATAGCGTTGATAAATCTGATATTCCATCAACTTTCCGATCTGACATGCCTTGGTTGGTCGTCACTCTATGTTGCTGACCACGCTGAGACAATCCTCGAATTGCGACGTGCGCGACAATGGGAGTCTTCGATCGTTCGGACGGCGAACTACCAGCGATGAAAGGTTGATCGGTAGACGTCGGCAATGATGGATTCGAAAAGCCGATTGGCGATCCGGCGCAGGCGCCTCGTCGGGCCGCCGTTCGATCGGGCGAGTCGGCCCATGACCAGACGCCCGGCGCGCGGTTTTCGACTCGGCATCGCGGCGGACCGCGCAGTGGCGTCCAGCCTTCATTCAGTGCTTGCTGAATCGAATACTCAATATTGCTGACTTTGCCTTATCGAGTGGCGCTCCTACAGTTCCTCCATCGTCGCAACCGTATCCGAACCGCAGGAGTTCCCTTTCCATGGACCAATCGAACCGCTATGCCGACCTTTCATTGCGTGAAGACGCATTGATCAAAGGAGGCAAGCACATCCTCGTCGCCTACAAGATGAAGCCCAAGGCGGGTCATGGCTACTTGGAAGCGGCCGCTCACTTCGCCGCCGAATCCTCCACAGGCACCAACGTCGAGGTTTCCACGACCGACGAATTCACCAAGGGCGTCGATGCGCTCGTCTATCTGATCGACGAGGCGAGTGAAGAAATGCGCATCGCCTACCCGATCGAGCTGTTCGACCGCAACATCACCGACGGTCGCATGATGATCGTGTCGTTCCTCACCCTGGTGATCGGCAACAACCAGGGCATGGGCGACATCGAGCACGCGAAGATATACGACTTCTTCATGCCGCCTCGCGCGATCCAGTTGTTCGACGGCCCGGCCAAGGACATCACCGATCTCTGGCGAGTGCTGGGTCGCCCGATGCAGAATGGCGGCTACGTCGCCGGCACCATCATCAAGCCAAAGCTCGGCCTTCGCCCCGAACCTTTCGCGACTGCCGCCTACCAGTTCTGGCTCGGCGGCGACTTCATCAAGAACGACGAGCCCCAGGGCAACCAGACCTTCGCGCCGATGAAGCAGGTGATGCCGCTCGTCTACGACGCGATGAAGCGCGCGATGGACGAAACCGGCGAGGCCAAGATCTTCTCGGCCAACATCACGGCCGACGACCACTTCGAGATGGTCGCCCGCGGCGAATACATCCTGGGCGTCTTCGGTCCCGATGCCGACAAGGTGGCGTTCCTCGTCGACGGCTATGTCGGTGGCCCGGGCATGATTACCACCGCGCGTCGCTGCTTCCCGAACCAGTATCTGCACTACCACCGTGCTGGCCACGGTGCGATCACCAGCCCGAGCGCCAAGCGCGGCTACACCGCCTACGTGCTGGCGAAGATGAGCCGCCTCCAGGGTGCGAGCGGCATTCATGTCGGCACGATGGGCTACGGCAAGATGGAAGGCGAGAAGGACGATCGTGCGATCGCCTACATCATCGAGCGTGACAGCTATACCGGTCCGGCCTACCACCAGGAATGGTTCGGCATGAAGCCCACCACGCCGATCATCAGCGGCGGCATGAATGCGCTGCGCCTGCCTGGTTTCTTCGAGAACCTCGGGCACGGCAACGTGATCAACACGGCAGGTGGCGGCGCCTACGGCCACATCGATTCGCCTGCCGCCGGCGCGCGCAGCCTGCGCCAGGCCTACGAGTGCTGGAAGGCCAAGGCCGACCCGATCGAATGGGCGAAGGAGCACCGGGAGTTCGCGCGTGCTTTCGATTCGTTCCCGAAGGATGCCGACAATCTCTATCCCGGCTGGCGCGAAAAGATGCGTGGCAGCCATCGTTGATGCCTTTCGGCAATCGAATCCAGGCCATCGACCGTCCTGATCGCCATCCATGAATCCACTCGCTGACTGGCGGGTCGCGTCCGAGCCCTATTACGCATCGCAAGGCAACGAGGTGGTGCTTTTCGAGGCGGCGTATGCGGCACGCCTTCCGGTCATGGTCAAGGGGCCGACGGGCTGTGGCAAGAGCCGTTTCATCGAGTACATGGCCTGGAAGCTCGGCAAGCCGCTGATCACGGTGGCCTGCAACGAGGACATGACGGCGGCCGACCTGGTCGGACGATTCCTCCTCGAACCCGGCGGCACGCGCTGGCAGGACGGGCCGCTCGCGACTGCGGCGCGGCACGGGGCGATCTGCTATCTCGACGAAGTGGTCGAGGCGCGGCAGGACACCACCGTCGTCATCCACCCACTGACCGACCACCGGCGCGTGCTGCCCCTCGAGAAGAAGGGCGAACTGGTGCGCGCCCACGCCGACTTCCAGCTGGTCATCTCCTACAACCCGGGCTACCAAAGTCTGATGAAGGATTTGAAGACCTCGACGCGGCAACGCTTCGCGGCCCTCGACTTCGACTACCCTGAACCCGGACTCGAAGCACGCATCGTTGCGCAGGAAACCGGCGTCGACGAAGCGCTGGCGAAGTCCCTGGTCGAAGTGGCCGCCGCGGCGCGACGCCTTAAAGGCCATGGCCTGGACGAAGGAATCTCGACGCGCCTGATCGTCTACGCCGCGATCCTGATTCGCCGCGGCGTCACCCCGCCCGAGGCGGCACGCATGGCCATGGTGCGGCCGATCACCGACGACGTCGAT
>JBGSTN010000884.1:0-5175 GCA_041736455.1 Burkholderiaceae bacterium
CCGCGCCTGGCCGAACCGGCATTCGAGGTCTTTCTCGCCGCGCGGCAGCAGGTCACGCTGTACGACGATGTCGAAACGGTCCTGCGCCGATGGGCCTCGTGCTACAGGCTCATTGCCGTCTCCAATGGCAACGCGGACCTCGATCGCATCGGCCTGGGCCACCATTTCTCGGTGGTCGTCAGCGCGCATCTGGTCGGCCTGGCCAAGCCGGACCCGGACATCTTCCGCCTGGCCTGCGCGCGCGCCGGGGTGCCGGTCGCGCGGGTATTTCACATCGGCGACGACTTCCATCTCGACTACGCCGCAGCCCGCCTCGCCGGACTGCAGGCCGGTTGGCTGCGGCGAACCGGCCTGACGCATGTCACGAGGGCCACGCATTCGAGCCCGGCCGGCCCGGCGACCGATCCCCTCACCGGAGAAGCCGTGACCGTCTTTGCGGATCTTCATCAACTGGACGATCATCTGCAACGGCTGAGCCGCGGCGCGCCTCCTGCGCAATGTGGACAGGCCGCCGGCGGCTGAGAAACCCATCAACGGAGCAGTGTATGTACGCGTGGCGCATGGTTTCCGGGGAAGGCATCGATGCCTTGGAACAAGTGGAACTCCCTGATCGAGATCCGGGGCCCGGCGAGGTCCTGGTCCGAATGAAGGCCAACTCGATCAACTTCCGCGATTATTCGATCGTCAGCGACCCCGTGCGTCGCGGCATTGCGCTACCCCGTATTCCCAACTCGGATGGCGCCGGGGAGGTCGTGGCGATCGGTCCTGGCGTGCGCGAGGTGGCAGTCGGCCATCGGGTCGCAGGGTGCTTCTTCCAGGACTGGACCGACGGCGAATGTTCGTCGCAGGTCATGCAGACGGCAATGGGCGGCGCCATCGATGGTGTGCTGGCACAACAGGTGGTGCTGGCCGAGCACGGCGTGGTGCGACTGCCCGACGCGATGTCCTATGCGGAGGGTGCAACCCTGCCGTGTGCGGCATTGACGGCGTGGCGCGCCGTGGTCGAGGAAGGTCGGGTCAAGCCCGGTGACACCGTGTTGTTGCTGGGCACCGGTGGCGTGTCGATCTTCGCACTCCAGTTCGCGACCCGAATGGGCGCCCGTTGCATCGTCACTTCGTCGAACATCGACAAGTTGACGCGTGCGAAGGCCCTGGGCGCCTGGCGCACGATCAATTATCGCGATCGACCCGATTGGGAGGCCGACGTGATGGAACTGACCGGTGGGCGAGGTGTGGACCTCGTCGTCGAGGTCGGCGGCGCCGGCACGATCGCCAGGTCGGTGGCGGCGACCCGCGTGTCGGGCCGGATCGTGCTGATCGGCGTGCTCTCCAGCGGATCTTTCGATCCGACCCCCATCATGAGGAAATCGATCACGATGACGGGGATCTACGTGGGGTCGCAACGCATGTTCAAGGAGATGGTCAAGGCGATCGATGTCTGGGCCCTGAAGCCTGTGATCGACCAGCGTGTCCCGTTTTCGGAAGCACCGACCGCCTATTGGGCGATGGCCGAGGCGCGGCATTTCGGCAAGATCGTCATCGAAATCTGATCGGAGGCTCGAAGAACCTGCTGCCCGCCGCTCGGCTTGCAGCGGCTTCGACGTGTCGTTTTCCTGCAGCGAGGCCGATCGTGATCGGGAAGCCGGCGACATTGGGTTAATCTTGCGCGTCCATCGATCAGTTCACGATCCGCGCCCAACTGATCCGCCCCTGTTTTCGAGCCGCCTGACCGGCCCGATCGATCGACCCGAGCATGCCCGCCTGCAAAGCCCCGCCTGATTCATTGACCAATCCTTGCAATCTGTGCGGCGCCACGGCGTTTTCGGTGCTGGCCCGGCGTGGCCGCGACGGCAATGCCCTGCGTACCGTCATCTGCAGCAACTGTGGCCTGGTTTGGTCCGATCCCTTCCCGCACGAAACGCGGCAGTTCTATTCGGAAGACTATCGCCTCGAGTACAAGGGATCCTTCGAGCCCAAGCCGCGCCATGTCATCCGCGCGGCCCAGGTGGCTATCGAGCGTCTGCGGAAGGTCTCCTGGCTGTTCGCGCAACCGAAGAAGGTCCTCGATGTCGGCTCGGGCGGCGGCGAGTTCGCGTATCTGCTGAGCACGCACGGCCACGAGGTCAAGGGCATCGAACCCAACCGCGGCTATTCGGAATATTCGCGACGCGAGTATGGCCTGGACGTGATCAACGGGTTCGTGCAGGACGCCGATCTGCAGGCAGGCAGTTTCGACGTCGTCACGATCTGGCATGTGCTCGAACACACGCCGGACCCCACCGGTGTGCTGCAACGACTGCACCACTGGCTGCGCCCGGACGGCATGCTCGTCGTCGAGGTACCGAACGTCGAGGCGACCTGCCACGCGCCGGGGAGCTCGTTCCACGATGCGCACCTGTTCAATTTCAGTGTCGCGACGTTGACCGGGATGCTCTCACGTGCGGGCTTCGCGCAGGAAGAATGTGCACTGACGGCCGACGGCGGCAACATCACGCTGATCGCCCGTCGTGTCATGCTCGCCGACGCGAGCATCGAACAATGCGTGGCCCACTGCAATCCGCAGCGCACGCTCGAGATGGTACGCAACCGCAGCGCGTTCGCGCACTACCGCTCGATGACGCCCTACCTGCGGCTTTTCCAACGACTCGGCCGAGGACTGCGCGAACGGCTGGTGGTGCGTGGGTTCGATGGCGCACGCGCGTATCTCGACCGGTTCTACGCCAGCCGGCGCTAGGCGATGTCACCGCTTTTCGTTGCGGTGCGCGCGTTGCAGTAGCATCGCAGTCAACCGTGGTTGCCGGACCCTGTCATGCCCGAACTGCTGCTTTCGCGACGCGATATGCGTTTCCTGGTCCATGAATGGCTCGATGCGGCTCGCCTGGTCGAGAGGCCGCGTTTTGCAGAGCATTCGCGGGAAACTTTCGACGCCGTGCTGGATCTGGCCGAGAAGATCGCCACCGAGCGCTTCTATCCGATCAACCGGATCCTCGATACGGACGAGCCGCGCTTCGATGGCGAAACGGTGCACACGCCAGCAGCGCTCAAGCCGGTCGTACGCGCCTATCTCGAGACCGGGTTGCTGGCCGCAGGCTTCGATGCGGAAGTCGGTGGCATGCAACTGCCTTCACTGATCCAGCGTGCTGCGAGTGCCTGGATCGGCGCGGCGTCTGTCGGGGCGACCGTGTTCGGCCTGACACCTGCCAATGCCAGTACCCTGCTCAAGCACGGTACGGCGTTTCATCGATCGGTCTATGTACCGCGCCTGCTCGAGGGACGATGGTTCGGCACGATGTGCCTGTCGGAACCGCAGGCCGGCTCGTCCTTGTCGGACATCACGACGCGTGCGATGCCACAGGCCGATGGCACGTATCGTCTGTTCGGCAACAAGATGTGGATATCTGGCGGCGACGAAGACATTTCCGAGAACATCATCCACCTGGTGCTCGCCAAGATCCCGGGTCCCGACGGCAGGCCCATCGCCGGAACGCGCGGCATCTCGCTGTTCGCCGTACCCAAGATCGTCGTGCAGGAAGATGGTTCACTGGGCGAGCGCAACGACGTGGCGGTTGCAGGGCTCAATCACAAGCTGGGTTTTCGAGGCATTCCCAATTGCCTGCTCAACTTCGGCGAAGGGCGATATCCGGCGGCGGGCGCACCCGGTGCGATCGGCACACTGGTCGGCGAACCGCATCGCGGCCTGGCCTGCATGTTCCACATGATGAACGATGCCCGTGTGATGGTGGGCAACATCGCCTCGGCGATCGGTTATTCGGGTTACCTGCATGCACTGGACTACGCACGCAACCGCAGCCAGGGTCGACGGCCGCAGAACAAGAATCCAGCCGAGCCGCCGATCCGCATCATCGAGCATGCCGATATCCGGCGCATGCTGCTTGCCCAGAAAGCGTATGCGGAAGGGGCACTGGCGCTCAACCTCTACTGCGCACGTCTGCTCGACTGGCAGGCGACCGCACGTGACGAGTCCGAAACGCGACGTACATCGCTGCTGCTCGAACTGTTGACGCCCGTCGCCAAGAGCTGGCCATCGCAATGGTGCCTCGAGGGCAACAGTCTCGCGATCCAGGTCCATGGCGGCTACGGCTACACGCGCGATTTCCAGGTCGAGCAACTCTGGCGCGACCAGCGCTTGAACCCGATCCACGAAGGCACGCACGGGATACAGGCGCTCGATCTGCTGGGCCGCAAGGTGCGGATGAACGACGGCGAAGCACTGGCGGCAATTCGTGCCGAGATCGATGCGTCGCTTTCGGCAGCCGCGTCGCTGGCCGGCGATCCGGCGGTGTCGGGAGATCACCGCGAGACGCTGTCGGCAATGGCCGCGTCGCTGGGCGAAGCATTCGATCAGATCGACCGGACGCTCGCGGTGCTGTTCGGTCAGCACGACCTCGATCTTGCGCTCGCCAATGCCACGGCGTTCATGGAGGCGTTCGGTCATGCGGTGGTCGGGTGGATCTGGTTCGAGCAGACCCGGGTCGCCGCGCTGGCGCTGGCACGAGCAGGGACACAGGCCACTTCGCACGATCGAGCGTTCTACGCCGGCAAGATCCAGACGGGTCGCTGGTACTTCCGTTGGGAACTGACGCGTGTCGCGCCGATGCTCGATGCGCTGGCCTCGCTGGATCGAACATCGCTGGACATGCAGCCAGACTGGTTTTGAGGAGAATACGATGACAACCATCCACCTACCTGCCAACCCGGAATCCGACCCGCGCGTCAAGGTCGTGTTCGACGATATTCGAGCGACCCGGCGCAGCGATTTCATCAACAACTTCTGGCTGTACCTTGCGTTCGATCCCGTTCTGCTCGAGGAAACCTGGCAACAGGTCAAATCCGTGATGGCGACACCCGGCGAACTCGATCCGGTCGTCAAGGAAATGATCTACATCGCGGTTTCGATCGCCAACAGCTGCTCGTACTGCGTTCATTCGCATACGGCAGCCGCCAAGGCGAAAGGCATGACCGATGCCCAGCATGCGGAAATGCTGCGCGTCGTATCGCTGGCCGGCAAGACCAACCTGCTGCTCAACGGTTTGCAGATTCCGGTCGACGCTGCCTTCGACACATCGGCCTGAAGTCTCGCGCACGCCGTCGGCAGTCGTCGCACGGGTGCCGCGCCCGGCACGCTGTCAAAGGCGCGGCGCGGGTCCCGTCGAA
>JBGSTN010000889.1:0-1772 GCA_041736455.1 Burkholderiaceae bacterium
CGAGCGCAGAGGTCTCCGAGACCGGCGGCACCCGCTTGTCGTGGCCGCCGATTCCCGATGCCTCCTACATCGTCGCTCTGAAGCCGTTGACACAGGGGGCGACGCCGGCCGCCGAGTTCCCCAGCCAGGAGCCCGCGCTCACGTTGCCCCAGCTCGCCCCGGGGCGATACGAGATCGCGATCATCAGCGTGTTCGAGGGCGACCTGCGATCCCCGCCCAGTGCACCCCAGAAGTTCACGATCCCGCTGCTCTGGAAGAGTGGGTTCGGCAACCCGATCATCATCGACAACCAGACTGTGCCGGCGGTCACTCAGCCGGAATAACCCGCAGGCGGGTGGATGCCGATCGCCGGCGCCGCTCGCACTGCAGTTTCCCCTGCGCACCGGGACGGTTCCTGCGATCCGGCGCCAAGGGCCCAGACGGCGGACCGGCATTGCGACGAGTCTTCGTGGAGTGGAGCCTGATTCTGGTGGCCTTGCTCTGCCTCGCAGGCTGGCTGAGCACCGGGCGCAGCGACTCGGTCTCGGGCCGGCTGGCCAGCATCGACGCCGGCCTTTACGACCTGATGATCCGGCTGCGGCCATTGCCGCCCCCGGACGATGTCGTCATCATCGAGATCGACGAGGACAGCGTCGCCCAGATCGGTCGTTGGCCCTGGCCGCGCGGTGTGCACGCCACGTTGCTCGACCTCCTCACCGCTGCTGGTGCGCGCGTGATCGGCCTGGACATCCTGATTGCCGAAACCGGGCCGGACGACGCAATGCTGTCGGCTGCCATCGAGCGATCGTCGGTCGTCGTATTGCCGGTGTCCAGCGACACCGACAGGGACGGACGCGCCTGGCCGATCTACCCCGTATATGAAGCCGGCCAGGTCTCGCGACTGGGTCATGCCGGCTTCTCGTTCGACTCGGACGGCGTCGTGCGCGGCCTCTATCTCACCGAAGGCGGGATTCCCGCCTTTTCGGTGGCCATTCTCACCGAAGCGGACAGCCCGATCGCCGCGCCCCAGGTCAAACGCGCGCTGCAATGGGCGACGAAGGAAGAGCGCGAACTGACCGTCAGCGAGGGCCTCTGGAATCGGCATCAGTTCGCCCTGCTGCCCGCATCGGAGCGGACAACCCGACGACTGTCCTATGCCGAGGTACTGCGCGGCGACGACGATCTCTCCGGCTTGCGCGGCAAGATCGTGTTGATCGGCTCGACGGCGATCGGCATGCGTGATGCCTATTCCAGCTCCATTCTGGCTTCGCAGATGGTGGCCGCAGGAGTCGATCTGCATGCATCGGCCCTGAATGCGATCGCACGCGACCGACTCGTCGAACGGATCGGATTCGGTTGGCATCTGCTGTTCATCGTGTCGGCATTGATGCTGACGATGTTCGTGCTCTATTTCGCCAGTCCACGTCACGGACTGGCCGCTGTCGTGGCGGCGGCGGTCGTCGTTTCCTTGACCAGCCTGGTCGCACTCAACCACGGTTGGTGGATGCCCCCGGCCGGTACGTTGGCGGCCATACTCATCGCCTACCCACTATGGAGCTGGAGACGCCTCGAATCCGTGATCGCCGGCCTGATCGAGCAGTCGCATTCGCTGGAAGCAGAACCCGAGGTGCTGGCCTTCGTCGAGGATGGCACGGTAGAACGCAAGCGATCGCGACATCCGGCCTTGCGCGGTGCCGCCTCGATGAGCGCCGCCGTCGCCGGACGGTCATGTGCCGATCACCAGGCGACGGGGGTGCTCGGCGTCCCGTCCCGCGGCGGCATCGTCCAGTCGC
>JBGSTN010000899.1:0-1698 GCA_041736455.1 Burkholderiaceae bacterium
CGGGCCGAACGGGTCCGACGACTCGGTCTCGCCCGATGAATCCGGATCGCGCCGCCCTCCGCGTGGCACTGCGCGGACGGCTCGGAAGAAGGCCGGCAAATTGCCGGCCTTCGTTGCCCCGCAACTCGCCACGCTGGTCGACAGCGTCCCGTCCGGCAATCAGTGGATGCACGAGATCAAGCTGGACGGTTATCGCGCCATGGTGGCAGTGGCGGGCAGTTCCGTCCGCATCTATACGCGTACGGGCCTCGACTGGTCCGGCAAGTTCGGGCCACTCGTCGAGGCGATCGCGGCACTCGAACTGCCTTGCGCGTTGATCGATGGCGAGATCACCGCGCCTGGGCCGGACGGAAATCCGAGCTTCGCGGCACTGCAGGCGGTATTGAAGCGTGGCCACGGCGAACAGACAGCACGCAATCGGCTCGACTTCCACGCGTTCGACCTGTTGTCGTGCGAAATGAGAGACCTGACCCCCCTGCCCAATATCGAGCGCAAGGAACGGCTGGAGGCGCTGCTCGAGCGGGCCGGGCCGCCGATACACGTGACGGACCACGTGATCGGGGCGGGGGAGAGGCTGCTCGCCGCGCTTTGCGAGGCAGGCCAGGAAGGCATCATCGCCAAGCGCCTGGATGCGCCCTACCTTTCGACGCGGACCAAGGCATGGGTGAAGGTCAAGTGCACGCGGCGCCAGGAGTTCGTGATCGTCGGGCGTACGACGTCCAAGGCCGCGGGGCGTCCTTTCGGGGCTCTGCTTCTCGCTCAGCACGAAGACGGCAAGCTGGTCTTCAAGGGCAGGGTGGGTACCGGGTTCAGCGCCGCGACATTGGACGACCTCGAATCGCGCATGGCTCGTTCGACGCGGAAGACGCCGCCGGTCGCGGTAACGCGGGCCGAGGCTTCAGGGGCGCGATGGGTCGAACCGACGCTGGTGGCCGACGTCGCATTTGCGGAGCTGACCACCGACGGACGGGTTCGGCATGGCAGCTTCGCAGGACTGAGAGAAGACAAGCCGGCGGAGGACGTGATGCCCGAGCGGCCCGCTGCGACACCGGACCCCGCTTCGCCGGTGCAGATCAGTCATCGCGAACGCGTGATCTTTCCCGAGAGCGGCCGCACCAAGGGGGACCTGGCCGATTATTACGCCGCCATCGCCTCGTCGATGTTGCCTCATCTCGATGACCGGCCGATCAGTCTCGTCAGGTGCCCTCAGGGAAGGGCCAGGCAGTGCTTCTTCCAGAAGCACGACAGCGGGGCGTTCGGCGAACACGTGCATGCCGTGCCGATCGTGGAAAAGGATGGCGGGGTCGAGGACTATCTCTGCGTACGCGACGACGCGGGGATCCTGGCTTGCGTGCAGATGGGCACCATCGAGTTCCACGGCTGGGCAAGTCGCGCGGGCGCGGTCGAGCATCCGGACCGTCTGGTCTTCGATCTCGATCCGGACGAAGGACTCGACTTCGCCGACGTCCGGAAAGCGGCCTTCGATCTGCGCGATCGTCTTGCCGAGCTGGGACTCGTGAGCTTTGCGATGCTGTCGGGCGGCAAGGGTGTGCACGTCATCGTTCCCCTGGACACCGGCCACGGATGGGATCGGCACGCGGATTTCGCCAGCCGGTTCGCTCAGGCCTTGAGCGCGGCCGAACCGGCGCGCTTCGTGGCGACGATGTCGAAAGCCCGGCGCAAGGGAAAGATCTTCAT
>JBGSTN010000955.1:0-2439 GCA_041736455.1 Burkholderiaceae bacterium
AACCGTCAGGGCGATCGTGTGGCTAGTCGGTCAGCGCCTGCGGCTGGCCGGTCAGGCCTTCCTGCCCTGCGCTGCGACGGCTGCTGCGGCGGCCTCGATCTCGGCCTGGTCGCCCAGGTAATAGTGACGAATGGGTCGCAGGTTCGCGTCGAGTTCGTAGACGAGCGGACGGGCGGTCGGGATGTTCAGGTTGACGATGTCTTCGTCGGATACCTCGTCGAGGTACTTGATGAGGGCCCGCAGCGAATTGCCATGTGCCGCGATCACGACCCGGCGGCCGCTGGCGACCGCCGGCGCGATCGCGTCCTTCCAGAACGGCACGACCCGCTCGACCGTATCCCGCAGGCATTCGGTTTCAGGTATCAGCGTGGGGTCGAGATCGGCATAACGCGGATCGCCCCGGGAACTGCGAGGGTCTCCTGGGGGCAGCGGATCGGGCGCGGTCGCATAGGCGCGGCGCCAGATCAGCACCTGTTCGTCGCCGTACTTCGCGGCCGTTTCCGACTTGTTGAGGCCTTGCAATGCGCCGTAGTGGCGTTCGTTGAGGCGCCAGGAATGCACGACCGGAAGCCACATCTGGTCGAGCGCATCGAGCGACAGCCAGAGCGTTCCGATCGCCCGGCGCAGCATCGACGTGAATGCCAGGTCGAATCGATACCCTTCAGCGCGTAGCAGCCGGCCCGCGGCGATCGCTTCCTGTCGGCCTTTTTCGGTCAAGTCGACATCAGTCCATCCGGTGAACCGATTCTCGAGATTCCACTGGCTTTCGCCGTGGCGGAACAGCACTAGCTTGTGTGTCATCTGGGATCCTCTGTCCTGCATTCTATAATCCCGCGATTAAGGAGGTTCGACCGTGGCATTCGTCACCCAAAACATTTTTCTCATTGCCATTGCGCTGGCCTCCGGCGCGATGCTGCTCTGGCCGACGATCGCCGGGCGCGCGGCCGCAGGGGCGGGCCTGGATGTGCTGGGCGCCACGCGTCTGATCAATGATCGCAACCCCGTCGTGGTCGATGTGCGGTCGACGGCAGAATTTGCAACCGGTCATCTGGCCAACTCCAAGAACGTGCCACTCGACCAACTCGAGAAGCGCTCCGGCGAGTTTCCGAACAATCGTCCTCTGTTGGTCGTCTGCGCGACCGGTGCACGTTCAGGTCGGGCGGTCGCGCAACTGAAAAAAAGTGGTGGTCGCGAAGAAGTGTTCAACCTGATCGGCGGTTTGCAGGGTTGGACCGCCGCCGGCTTGCCGACGGTCAAGTCCTGATCCCGGCAACGGGTCCGGGTCTTCGCATGCTCGACGCCGGCGGCGCAACTTTACTGCGCGGGCCGTCGACCAGGGGAGTCCGCGGGCCGGATGCCGCGTCGAACGTGTGTCAATTGGTATCCATCGAAATGCCGCCGAAGCCTTCAACCCTTCCAGAAACCGTCGAACCCTGGTACTGACTGAACGATGACCCCTCACGTAACCATCTATCGCACCGGCTGGTGCCCTTTCTGTCAGCGGGCGGAGGCCTTGCTGAACAGCAAGTCGATCACGAATCTCGAATTGATCGACATCGACGAGCGGCCCCAGGAACGAGCCGTCATGATCGAGCGCGCAGGCCGCACTTCCGTGCCGCAGATCTTCATAGGCGACAGGCATGTCGGCGGTTGCGACGAACTGATGGCGCTCGAAAGGGCCGGAAGACTCGATGCATTGCTGGCCGGCTCGTGATCGCGTCAGGTCGTGCATCGAGCGCGTCGAGCGCGTCGAGCGCATCGAGCCGGCCGATCACTCCTTGATCAAAAACCCATTCCGGCCCATGCCGGTGGTGGCGTGTCAACGCCGCTGACAAACGACCAATCAGGAATCTCAAATGGCCGAACAGAAAGATCCCGTCTTCTCGATCCAGCGCATGTACATGAAAGACGCTTCGCTGGAAATGCCGAACGCGCCCGCCATCTTCCTCGAGAATGCCCAGCCGGCGGTGGAGGTCTCCCTCGAGGTGGGCAATGAGGCCGTGATCGAAGGCATTCATGAAACGACGGTGACCGTGACCGTCACGACCAAGGCGGCGGACAAGACGGCCTTCCTGGTCGAAGTGAAGCAGGCGGGAATATTCGAGATCCGCAACATTCCTGCCGAACAGATGGAAATGCTGCTCAACGTGGTCTGTCCCAATATCATCTACCCGTATCTCAGGTCGAACGTCGCCGATTTCATCCAGCGTACGGGGTTCCCGCCCATCCATCTCGCCGAGATCAATTTCGAGGCCCTGTACCAGCAACGCCTGCAGAAGAACGAGCCGGCGTCGGCGAACGGCGCGTCGGGCAAACCTGCCGGTGCCGGCGACTCGGGCCTGATCCTTCCCGGTCGTTGATCCGATGGTCATGGTTCGCGGAGGGCAAGCGCCATGACCGCGGCGGCTGCCGGTCGCGGGGCGCCGATCCCGGTATTCC
>JBGSTN010000956.1:0-3100 GCA_041736455.1 Burkholderiaceae bacterium
CGTTGGCCTGCGCGAGCATCGCGGTCCCGGCCTGCTGCAGCACCTGGGTGCGTGTCAGCTGGGCGGTCTCGTCAGCGTAGTCGGCATCCACGATCCGGCCGCGGGCAGCAGCCTGGTTTTCCGACGAGATCTGCAGGTTCGACACGACCGATTCGAAGCGGTTCTGGACCGCACCGTAGGTGGCGCGTTCCGTCGCGATCGTCTTGATCATCTCGTCGATGTCGTCGATCGCGGTTTGCGAGGCGTCGAAATCGAGGATGTTGCCACCGGTGACGGCGGTGACCGTGGCGTCACCCGTCATGTCGGTCGTGTTCACTTCGATCTGGTCTTCGGCTTCGGTGTTCGCGCCGACCTGGAACTTCATCGCTTCGGTCGTTGCCAGCACCTTGATGCCGTTGAAGCTCGTGTTGGCCAGTGTGCGAGTCACCTCCGAAGCCAGCGCCTGGAATTCGGCGTCGAGGTTCTTGCGGTCTTCTTCACTGTTGGTGGCGTTCGACGACTGCACAGCGAGTTCACGCATGCGCTGCGCCATGTCGCCGACCTTGCCGAGACCGCCTTCGGCCACCTGGGACATCGAGATCGCATCGTTGGAGTTGCGAATCGCGACGTTCATGCCGCGCACCTGGGTGTTCATGCGTTCCGCGATCGCGAGACCGGCCGAGTCGTCCTTGGCGCTGTTGACGCGCAGGCCGGTGGACAGCCGCTGGATCGACGTCGCCATCTGACCTTGCGTCGTATTCAGGTTGCGCTGCGCATTGAGCGACATCACGTTGGTGTTGATTGTTTGTGCCATGACTTCAGTACTCCAGAGGTAGTTTCGGTTCGGTCTGTCGACCGTTGGTCCGCCGGCACGGTGGCCTGGGCGGCTGGGGGGTTTCCGTTGTGCCTGCAACGAGTTGCCAACGGTCGGCGGGAATGTCCCGTTGCCACAGTTATCGGTTGTGCATGGGGCGGCTTTAATTGCAGGGTGCGGGGACGGGCGACGAAGGGGTTCGTGTCGCCCGGCGAGGGATCCGTAACGTGTCGCTGTTGCGCCAAATCATCGGATTCCGACCGGACATACCCGATTGGAGACTGCTGGTCAGCCGGTCGTTCAATGAAGGGCAGCCCTGTCCAACACTCGCCTCATTGCAACAGTCAGACACAAACCGAGCCCGCGGCGCGGGTCGACCCCAGGAGCTTTTAGATGCGTACCGAAGAATCGATGGCGAGCGGCATTGCCGAGATCAATCTGTCCTACCTGATTCTCGCCCAGCAGATGATCCGTGCCGATCGCGCCAGTGCGCTGTATCGACTCGGCATCAGTGAAGCGGTGGCAGACTTGATCGTCGCCCTGAAGCCCAGCCAGCTGCTGAAGGTCGCATCCGGGGGCGCGTTGCTGTGCCGCCTGCGCGTCGCAGACGAGACGGTCTGGGATCTGTTGTCCGACCATGCCCGCAGCGACAGCCTGGCCGGCGAGAAGTCCGCCGAGCGACTGCATGCACGGATCCTCATCGCCGGTCGCCACGCCGAGGTGGTCGAATGAAGCCGCGCAGTCTCCTGGACGACAACTTCCAGATGCAGCGGGCGATTCAGCTCATCCATCTGGGCGCCCGCCTTCAGGTGTTGCAAGCCGAGACCGAGCTTCCCTACGAGCGCCTGCTCAAGCTCTACAAGGAAGTGGCCGGCAAATCGCCGTCGAAGGGTCAACTGCCGTTCTCGACCGACTGGTTCATGACGTGGCAGCCGAACGTCCACGCGTCGCTCTTCTTCAACATCTACGAGTACCTGATCAAGGCTTCGCCGATCGACGACGTCGAGGCGATCATCCTGGCCTACAAGCTTTACGTCGAGGAAGTCGAACTGACCGGCATCGAACCGATCCTCACGGTCACCCGGGCATGGCGCCTGGTGCGCTTCGTCGATGCGGGCATGCTCGCCAGCACCGTCTGTATCCGCTGCCATGGGCGTTTCGTCACTCACGCCTACGAACTGGACAAGTCTTACGTCTGCGGTTTGTGCCAGCCACCGGCACGCGCCGGCAAGGGACGCCGTCGGGGCTCGATCCACTGACGTCGTCAGCGCACGGGCGGCCGCCGCGCCGTCTCGTCGCGCTCCGATTCAAGTTTCCGGGACAGGTGCCGTATTCATGCCTGAGCCAGCCCGGATCGACAGAGTAAATCCAGCATGTTCGTGATCGTCGGATACGTAGTGGTGTTGCTCGCCGTATTCGGCGGGTATTTTCTTGCTGGCGGAAAATTCGGCGTGATTGTCAAGGCCGCGCCTATCGAACTGTTCATCATCGGTGGTGCAGCGCTGGGCGCCTTCTTCGTGGCGAACAACGGCAAGACCATCAAGGCGACATTCAAGGCCGCTCCCACGCTGCTGAAGGGTTCGAAGTACACGAAGGCGCGCTACCTGGAGTTGCTGAGCCTGCTGTACGAAGTCCTGCAGAAGGCGCGCAAGGAAGGGCTGATGTCCATCGAGGGCGACGTGGAGTCGCCACACGAAAGCACGCTGTTCGCCAATTTCCCTGCGATCGTCGCCGATCACCACCTGATGGAGTTCATCACCGACTATCTCAGGATGATGGTGTCGGGCAACCTCAACGCCCATGAAATCGAAAATCTGATGGACAGCGAGATCGAGACACATCACCAGGAAGCGCATGCGCCACAGGCCGCGATCCAGGGGGTGGGAGACGGTCTGCCGGCGTTCGGCATCGTGGCCGCGGTGCTCGGCGTCGTGAAGACCATGGCCTCGGTGGGTGCGCCCCCCGCCGTGCTCGGCATGTTGATCGCGGGTGCCCTGGTCGGCACCTTTCTCGGCATTCTCCTGGCCTATGGATTCGTCAGCCCGCTGGCGAGCCTGATGACGCAGAAGAGCGACGAGGCCCACAAGGAATTGCAGTGCGTGAAGATCACGCTGCTGGCAAGCATGCAGGGCTATGCGCCCCAGATCGCGATCGAGTTCGGTCGCAAGGTGCTGTTCTCGACCGAGCGGCCTTCGTTCAGCGAGCTCGAGAACCATGTCAAGCAGAAGAAGGCCTAGATGAAGCCAACCCCCCCGTCGCCTTCGGCTCCGCCCCCCTTGTAAAGGGGGGCACCACCGGCGGCCGGGC
>JBGSTN010000966.1:0-10208 GCA_041736455.1 Burkholderiaceae bacterium
ATCCACAACAGCCGTATCCACAGCGGTCGAAGCGGCGCATCGGGGCGTGGTGCCGCGATGGCCGGCCAGCGCAGCAGGCGTCGTTTCATGCGTGATACCCGTCGGCCTGCACCTTGCCGCGGAACACCCAATACGACCAACCCGTGTAGATCACGATCATCGGCAGCACCAGCGCCGTGCCCCACAACATGAAGACCTGGCTGCTTCGGTCGGTGGCTGCGTCCCAGATGGTGACCGCGCCCGGGATCACGTACGGATAGACGCTGATGGCGAGGCCGACGAAACAGAGCAGGAACACGCTGAGCGTCAGAAGGAAAGGAGCGAGTTCACCGCCCGCCCTCATGCTGCGCACGAAGGCAATGCTGGCCAACGCCACCAGCAGCGGCACCGGCGCGACCCACAAGAGGTTCGGCCATTGCAGCCAGTTCTGGAAGTAGTTGGCGCTCAGGAACAGGGTGGCGATACTCACGACCACGATGGCGACCAAAGTGGCGCCACCCAGCCACCAGGCCATCGACCTGGCCTTTTGCTGCAGCGTTCCTTCGGCCTTCATCACGAGCCACGTCGCGCCCAGCAGCGCGTAGGCGATGGCGACGCTGACACCGGTGATCAACGAAAACGGCGTCAGCCAGTCCCACCAACCGCCGGCGTAGGCGCGGCCGTCGATCGCCACCCCTTGCAGAAGCGCACCCAGCACCACCCCTTGCGACACTGACGCCAGCAGCGAGCCGCTGGTGAAGGCCAGGTCCCAGAAGCCACGGTGCGCCGGATCTCGCCAACGGAACTCGAAGGCGACGCCGCGAAATACCAGGGCCAGCAGCAACGCGATGATGGGCGCATACAAGGCCGAGAAGATCAGGCCATAGGCGAGCGGGAATGCCGCGAGCAGCCCCCCACCGCCGAGTACGAGCCAGGTCTCGTTGCCATCCCAGACCGGTGCAATGCTGTTCATTGCGGTGTCCCGGTCGTGTCCTACAGGGAAACTGCGAAAGAGGATGCCGATGCCGAGATCGAAGCCGTCCAGCACGACATAGACGAACACGGCAGCGAAGATGATGACCGCCCAGACGAGAGTGAGGTCGATGTTCAATGCGCTCCTCCGTGATCGGCATCGAGCTTGTCAGGTCGCAGTGCCACCGCAGGCGTGGTGCCGGCGCTTCGCACCGGTATGTTGGGCGGCGTCGTCTCGTGAGCCATCGGCGGCTTGGCCATCATCTTCAGGATGTAGAGCACACCGGCGCCGAACACGGCGAAGTACACGATGACGAACGCCGCGAGCGACGAAGCGACCGCGGGAGAGGCCAGCGGGGAGACCGAGTCGGCAGTGCGCAGCAGCCCATGGATCGTCCAGGGCTGCCTGCCGACCTCGGTGGTGATCCAACCGGCCAGCACCGCGACCAGGCCCGAAGGTGCCATCGCGAGCGCAAAACGATGCAGCGACCTCCAGTCGTAGAGCCTGCCACGATAACGGGCGAGCAGGCTGAGCATGCCCAGGCCCGCCATCAGGAAGCCGAGACCGACCATGATGCGGAAGGCCCAGAACACGATGCCCACCGGCGGCCGGTCGGCCTCGGGTATCGTGTCCAGGCCAGCCATCGGCGCATTCAGGTCGTGCTTCAGGATCAGCGACGAGACCTTCGGAATCTGGATCGCGTAGTCGACGCGGTTCTCCGCGCTGTTGGGAATGCCGAACAGGATCAGTGGCGCGCCTTCGGGATAACTCTGGTAGTGGCCTTCCATCGCCATCACCTTGACGGGCTGATGTTCGAGCGTATTGAGGCCATGCAGGTCGCCAAGTACGATCTGCAGCGGGGCGACGATGGCGGCCATCCACATGCCCATCGAGAACATCAGGCGAACACGCGGGTTGGCGGAGTCCTTCAGCAGATGCCATGCGCCCACGCCAGCCACCATGAAAGACGTCGTCAGGTAGGCCGCCGACAGGGTGTGCGCCAATCGGTAGGGGAAACTGGGATTGAAGACGATGGCCAGCCAACTCCCGGCGGAAATGAACTGGCCGTCATCGTTCATCGCGAAGCCCGTCGGCGTATGCATCCAGCTGTTGACCGACAGGATCCAGAACGCAGAGACGATCGTGCCGAGCGCGACCATCAGTGTCGCGATGAAGTGAAGACGCTTGCCGACGCGATTGATGCCGAACAGCATGACGCCCAGAAAACCGGCTTCGAGGAAGAAGGCGGTCAACACTTCGTAGGCCATCAGCGGACCGATGATCGGGCCGGCCTTGTCGGAGAACACCGACCAGTTGGTGCCGAACTGATAAGACATGACGATGCCCGACACCACGCCCATCGCGAAGAACAGCGCGAAGATCTTGATCCAGTAGCGATACAGGTTCATGTAGTCGTCACGGCCTGTCTTCAGCCACAGCCCTTCCAGCACCGCGAGATAACTCGCCAGGCCGATCGTGATCGCCGGGAACAGGAAGTGGAAGCTGACGGTGAAAGCGAACTGGATGCGAGCCAGCAGGAGGGCCTCGGGGAGTTCGAACATCTTCCTATCCTTGGATCATTCGGGGCGCGGGCCAGCCCAAAACTCTAAACGAGAAATTTCTTCCTGGGCATTTGTCCACTCGACGCGCTGGAACCCCGACCGCACCGCCGGATCAGCTTCTCCTCCAGCGGGGTATTGCATTCATCGGGGCCGGCATTCGCTATTTCCCGAACAGGGTGCCGAGAATCTCCGGGTCGCTCGGACGTCCGGCCTCGAACAGGCCGAAACTCTGAAACGCGTTGAAGGCCGTCACCGGCATCTTGGCCGCCCGAGCGAGTGCCAACACGTCCTTGAACCAACGCTCGCGGTCCACTTGGAGCATGGCGCGCAGTCTCTCGCGCTTCATGTCGGCCTGTTCGGCTTGCAGCAGCGGTGTATCGGGGCATCCGAGGGATTCGAGCGGCGTTCCGGGTCGATCGAGTATCGAACGCAGGTACCGCTCGAATCCAATCTCGCCCAGATGCAGGGCAACGCGCAGTTGCGCCGCGCTGTAGATGGCCTGCTCGAAACGCTTCTTGTTGTTCATCTGCCACCGTGCCGGCTTCCCGGTTTGCGGGTCACCGGGCTCGAACGCATCCGCGCCGGGTTCGGACGCTCGATCGCTGGTCGGGCAGGCCGATGCACAGTCGAGCAGCACCGGATGGTTCGGTGGAACGCAATCTCCGCCGCACCGACAGGGCTCGTGTTTATCGGCTGATCGCTGCCAGTGGGTTGCGCGCGACGGGTCGTAATAATGCCACGTGACAATCAGCGGATTCATGCCCGAGGCCACCGTTCTGAGAATCCACAATGGCTCGGCAAGGGCGGCGATGTGCTGATAATCATTCGGGTTGCAGGCGCCGATCAGCAATGGGCGATTGCGGTTTCGATCCGGACGCGAGCTGCCGACTCCGGACGTGCGAATCGCTTCGACCGCGTCGACGATCATCCTGGACCAATGTCGATTGCAGAAATCGCCGGCGGGTGGCTCGTTGAGGATCTCGAAGTAGACGTCCTGCTCGTCCAGGTCTCCGAGGGCGGACCCGATCTGATGCCAGAGCTTCAGGAACAACGCGCGATGCTCGGGCGTGTGCGCCATGCCGAAGACTTTGAAATTGTGCTGGTTCACGATCAGTTTCATGTCTACGGCAGCCGCCGCGCGTGCGACCCGGTGTACCGTCTCGACAAGCCCCGGTGAAATACGCAGTGTCGACAAAGCGGCTGCGTCCAGCGTCGTGCCGATGCCGGAGTCGCCGCACAGGTAGCGATGCCAGGCGACCGGCAGCCGCACATGCCGAGCGCCCAGACTCCGGTTGGTTTCGTAGAACGGCAAGCGATCGTCGGCCGCTGGTCCGCTGATGCCCTCCAGGCGATCCAGGGCTGCTCGATCGTCGGCAATCGCAGCGACCGGCAGGAGTCGACCTTCGTCGTCGAGCCGATAGCGTGTCAGGCCGCCTGGGCAATCGAAGATCCGGTCGATCGTGTCCGTTTCCAGGACCGTACCCAGATTGACCCCATTTCCAAGTGCCTGGAGAGCGGCCTGGCCGGAATCAATCCCGGCCCGATCATGCGGTTCGGCGACGCTCGAGCCGAAGAGGCCGAGTTGCACCGTGAACACGATGACATGGAACCAGTTTCTTCTGCTCATACCCGGACTCCATGTGGAGCGACCCGCATCAAATGGTGGAATGGATGGATGCTGCAGGAGTCGTTGTCATCGTCGGGCATCGCGGTGACCGATATCAGGCTCCGTCCACTCAGGTCGACCAGTAATCCGGCAGCCTGGTCGCCAGCCATTTCGCCAACGCGATGTTCACTGCAACCGGCTGTTCCTGCGCCATCCAGTGCCCTGAGTTCACGACCACCTCGGTCAGATCGGCACAGTCGCCGCGCATCGGCTCTGCAAGCGCGGACGTGATGGTCTCGCAGATGTTGTCGTACGCAGCGTGGAGGAACAGTACCGGCATCGCGAGCTTGCCGCCATTGACGGCGCCATGCGCGTAAGTAGTGTTAGGTTCGCGATTCACGTACCAGGAACCCGGTCCGAAGAACCCGTTGCGCGACAAGGCCGCGGTATACGCTTCGACGTCTTCTTCAGTGACGACGTCGGCATCGTGCGGAACATCGGGGCACGGCCCGCCTCCGAACCAGCCTCCTGACTTGCCTACTGTGGCAGTGCGCGCCGGTTTGCCGACTGCCGCCGCGCTTCCTTTGCGAAACAGCGCCTTGACGACATTGCGCACGTTCGCTTCGAAAGCCTTGCGGGCGTCGTCGAAATGCTCTTCGTAGAAGAGCATGTAGTCCCATTGTCCAACCGGGTACTCGGCGACAGGATAGACGCGCCGATCGACGAGTGGCACGAGCGTGTCGAGCGTGAATCCGGCAGCCAGATAAGGCACGCACAGACTCGCGACGCCGGCGACCTTGTCCGGATGATGCGCCGCCAGGTTCCAGACAACCGGGCTGCCCCAGTCGTGGCCGATCCAGACAGCGCGCGGGCTACCGAGGGCGGTCAACAGTTCGAGCATGTCCGCGACGATTGCTTCCTGGGCGAAGTCGATGTGGCGGCCGTAGGTGCTCGATCGGCCATAGCCGCGCATGTCCGGGGCGATGCAGCGGAAACCCAGTGCGGCGAATACCGGCAATTGGTGTCGCCACGAGAGAGAAAGTTCCGGCCACCCGTGCAGAAACACCAGCAAGGGCGCATCGCCCGCACCGCAGGCCAGATAGCCGGTCGTGTGACGAACCGACGAATGGCTGTGCTCGGTGATTGTGTACGGCATCGGGTTCTCTCTCGCGCCTACTGAACCACTTCACCTCGCTGCGTCTTGCGCACGAAGGTGCCGGCGTTGTTCACGTCCGCGAGATACAGGTCGAGCAAACTGCCCAACTGATTCTGGAAGTCCCCACTGATCAATGTGCGCGGCGCAAAGACCGGCAACTGATAAGTCCGTACCGTGTCCGACCCGAGGAATCGAAGGTCGGTGGTCGTCATGGTCCAGGTCGTGAGCGGGAAGAGCGAGGCGGGATTGGCTGCCTCCACCGACACGAGTCGCATCGAGATCTGCGTCGAAGGCAGCGTATTGGGTGCCGCTTCAGCGCGGATCAGTCGCGCCGCTTCGTAATCCGAACCACCCCAGGCATAAGGCTGGACCCAGCCGATCCAGAACGAATGGAGCGACGCGTCGTAGTCACCGCTGCCGTTCGCCCGCACGCGCCCGCTGAAGATGCGCGGGGCGCTGCTGTCGTTGGTGTCGCGCGACCCGTTGAAGTAGACGGTCTGTCCGGCAACGGCGACCGCCCGGACACGTCCCCCCGCAGTGTCCGCTTCCGCAAGCTTGATGACACCGCCTCCCGCCTTGGGCACGGAATAGACCAGCGCTGAAGGGTTGTTCCCCAGGGCCCGGTGGTAGACGAGATGAGTCGACGTCGACAGGACCGGGGGACGTGCATCGCTATCAGCAACGACGAGTTGCGGAGCCGCATTGAAGCGCAGCGAATATCGCCAGACCCCACCGCCACCGACCCAGTAGGCATGATCGCCATCGAACGCGACGGTCTGGCGGAATTCTTCGCTGCTGGAACTTCCGATGAAGTTCGCCGGCGACCCCGGCTGCGAAATCTGTACGATCGTGCGCGAGGCATCGTCGTAGGCGAAGAGCCGGTTGGGCGCCGAGTTCAACGAACTCTGATAAGCGGCAAGGAGCACGAAGCTCCGGCCGGTCGGACCGATCCATCCACCCGTACCTGGATAGCTGTTGCCGGAAAACGGACTCTGGAACACCGGGTCGCCAGAAATCTGGCTCACAGGAAGAACCGACATTGCCTGGCTCAGGTTCTCGATCCGGCTGGGATTCCAGCCGAACGAGCCGACCGTCGCCGGGTTGTCGAAAGCGCGGTCGTATCGCAGCAGTTCGCCGGCGCGCGAAACGAGGTAGCCGGAGAGCGCACCCTTGTCGTCATAGAGACCCGACACAGGCACCACGTCAGGCAACAATACCGGTGCATCGGTCGCCGACATGCCAATGCGAATCAGGTGAAGGCGGCAATCACCCGAGGTCGTGCGCCTCAGATAGACATAGGTGCTGTTTCGTGCATTCGCGAGATCGACGAACAGGCGATTGCCCGCAACACCCGACTTGCTGCAGGTATTGCTGGCAGCTCTCTCGTTCGAGACCTGCTTCCACCCGAGCTCGCCACGGCCCTTGACCAGATCCAGCTGCTCGAACGTGTCGCCGTTGCGCACCAGAACATTGGACACGTGCGGATCCCACGCCTTGCGCGTTGCGGCATCGACGCGATGCGTCACGACGTAGATGATGTCGTCGTTGTTCGACAGGGTTCGCCGCAATGCAGTGTCGTTGGGCCGATCGGGGTCGATGATGTACACGTTGTTGCTGTACGTGCCCGCCAGCCAGACCGGCGTGCGGTAGCGTGGATCGAGGTTGGGCGCAAGCCCGTTGCCCAGCGGCACCGAGAAGACCGGTCCCTCGTCGCGCCAGAATCCGAGCGCGACCGCCGCGTTGCGCTCGGACTCGCTCGCGGTGAACAGATAATGGCCATTGTTCACATTGGCCAGTCGGTAGGCGATCGCCGAGTCAGGCGTGCCAAGCGGGGTCACCGAGAAGGACGAACCTTCGAAGCGCATTTGCGGGTAATCACGCAGAACGAGCGCGCGTTCCTCTTCGCTGGCCGTGTAGAAGTAGCCGCCGGTCGCGAGGTTGCCGAAGCGATAGACCGGCACGGAAGCGGTCTGCCCGGCGTTGCGTTGAAACGAGACGCCTTCGTAACGAAAGTCGGGAAACGTCGCGAGAATGGTGTCGCGCTCGGCCGGGTCGCCAGTGTAGAAGTACGCGCCATTGGATCGCTTCGCGAAACGAAAGATCGGGGAGACCGCATCGGCGGCGCCGGGAACCGCTGCCTTCACGACGGAAGGCGCCTGCTGCTCAGTCGATACGCGGTCGGAACCTGTGTCTGCCGGGCCGCCTTCGCCACAGGCAGCAAGAATGCTGGCGCTCGACAGTATCAGGTAGCCGGCCATTCGGCTCGTTGTTATGCGCCGGGATTCGATGCCATTCGCCGATGTGCGCATGGCCAACGACCGGGTTCCGATTGCTCTAGTCGAATCCATCCCTGTGCTCCCCCGTTTGTTATCCGCAACTCTGCGGTTGTGGCTCAAGATGGACCGCGTGTATCGGTCCATGAGGCCTTCGAGTTTCTTGTGGTCATGCGCACTCGGTCGATTTCCCCGAGTGCGTTGCGACTATAGTGAACTTTGGCGTGCGACGTCAATCACCGCCGTGACATCGACTCACCCATTCGAAGCAGTTCTGTCGACGCAACAGTATTTAACGGACGAGCGCCGACCGCTGCAAGCCGCATTGCAGCAGTGCGTGAATACATTGAACGAACTGTTTCGATATGCGTGTCATTGGTCAGCGCAGCAAAGGAGGGAATCGCCACGATCGGGTTTCGAGATGTCGGCGTTCTACGAAACGACGGACCGAATGACCAGGACATGATCAGCGAGCCGCTCGGAGTTCGGATCGTTCATCTCCACGATCTGGTCGTCGTTGTACTCGAAGGGGAATGTCGCCTTGATCCCGGCGTGGCGATGCAGGACGAGTGCGGTTTCCTGAACTACGATGCACGGGCTCAATGCCAGGAGGCCGACATGATCGATCGAGACCCACAGGGTCTGCGCCTGCCGGTGCGCATCGACTCGACAAGCAATGGCGAATTCGCCCCAGTGCCCCTCGAGAAGCGTCATGTCGTCGCCAATGCCACGGCATTGAGCCACGCGGACAGCAATGCGCGACGAACCGGCCGATCGCGTCGCGGGTTCCTGATCTCGGCCTGCGGCGCCGCGACGACGCTGCTTGCCGTCAACGAGATCAATGCGGCCGCCGGCAAGACCGGCGGGCGGTTCGATCTGCCTCACGAGGCCGCACTCGACGAATCCGCGGCGCTCGAGAGCCTGGGCGGCGACGAGTTCATCTTCGACGTGCAGGGCCACTACGTGAACCCGCAGGGTTCGTGGTTGCGCCAGACGCGCGATGGAAGCGCGCCCCATCGCTGGATGTCGAACCCTTGCATCAAGGCCGAAACCGATTCGATCGCTGCGCTCGACTGCCTGGGGCCGGACGCCTTCATCAAGGACGTGTTCCTGGATTCCGATACCGACATGATGGTGCTGTCTTTCGTGCCGTCGACGCGAGCGGACGAACCATTGAAGATCGAAGAAGCCGATGCGACGCGACGTATCGTCGACGCCATGGACGGCAATCACCGGCTGATGCTGCACGGGCGGGTCAATCCGAATCAGGACGGCGATGTCGACGACATGGAGAGACTGGCCGCCGAGTTTCCGATCGCAGCATGGAAGACCTACACGCAATGGGGACCCTCGGGCAAAGGGTTCTTCATGACCGACGAGCCCGGCGAACGAATGATCGAGAAGGCCAGGCAATTGGGCATTCGCAACATTGCGATCCACAAGGGCCTGCCGTTCGGCCGAAGGTCGTACGAGCATTCCACTTGCGCGGACATCGGTGAGGCCGCGCGACGCCACCCGGACATCAATTTCATCATCTACCACTCGGGCTACGACACCGCAACGACGGAAGGACCCTTCGCGCCGGGCCGGGGCAACGAGGCGGGCATCGACGTGCTGTGCCAATCGCTGATCGACGCCGGGGTGGGTCCTGGCGCCAATGTCTACGCCGAACTCGGCTCGACCTGGCGCTTCCTGATGCGCGATCCCGACCAGGCTGCCCACACCCTTGGCAAGCTGATCCGATACTGTGGCGAAGACAATGTCCTGTGGGGTACCGACTCGGTCTGGTACGGCTCGCCGCAGGATCAGATCCAGGCGTTCAGAGCGTTCGAGATATCGGAAGCGCTGCGCGATGCCCACGGTTATCCGGCGATGACGCGCTCACTCAAAGCGAAGATCTTCGGACTCAACGCCACCAAACCCTATGGGGTCTCGGCCGACGAAGTCAGGCGTCGGGCGCGCGTGGACCGCGTGGAGCAGCAGCGCCTTGCGTATCTCGAGCGCCCGAACCCGTCGTTCGTGACCTACGGACCGCGTACCCGCCGTGAATTCCTCGCTCTGCGTGCCAACGGCGGATAGTCGGGATCACTGGCACTCGTGACGGACGGGCCTGTGCGCCTTACGGAAGGCGACTCAAGGTTCCGATCAGGGCGCCGATACCGTTGGAGTGAAGCCCCTTCGTTCCATCCGCCTCGCCGACGCCGTGCTCGGCACCGATCGGCGTCAGCGCCTGCGTGTGATGCAGACGCTGACGGTGCTGCTCGTCTATGCGGTGTTCGCGATCGTGCAGCACATCGAAGTGATGATGGGCCTGATCGACATCGACGCGTCGTGGCCTCTTTCGGTCTTCTGCCTCGGGGGTGGGCTGACCTTCTACGCGGTGATCCGCAGCGGCACCAATCTACGGTTGAAGCACGGCGGAGACCCTTCGTTGACGATCCCTCAGTCCGTATGGGCGGTGACGGCCATCAGCTGGAGCTACGCGATCACCGGGCCGGCACGCGGCGCCGTGATGCTGATCATGTTGCCGGTGATGATGTTCAGCGTCTTCGCGCTGAATGCTCGCCAGGTCCGCGCGCTGGCCGTCACGGCCTTCGGCATGCTGGCGGCGGTGATGGCGTACAAGTCCTGGACCGAACCGACGCGCTATGATCCCAGG
>JBGSTN010000989.1:0-3264 GCA_041736455.1 Burkholderiaceae bacterium
CCGACTGACCGGCGGCGACCGCTGCGGCGGGGTAGATCCGCTGGATCCCGCGCAGTCTGGCGTGAGGCGCGTCAGTCACCGCGGTTCACTGCGTGGAGCGCAGATCGGGTGGCAGGTAGCTCTCGTCGACGACCTTCTTCCAGTCGAACGGGCCTTCGTCGACCGCCTTGACCAATTGCAGGCCCTTCAGCATCACGTCCATGCCGACATAGTCGAACTCGCCCTTGCTCCAGTAGACGCCCTTCGCCTTCAGCACGTTCTCGATCGCCGACCTGGCCTGCTCGGGCGGCACCTTGTACTCGCGGCCCACGATCGGCGCCGACTCTGCAGGATTCGCCTGGACGAACTCGACCCCCTTGCGGCGTGCATTGATGATGCCGCGGATCACGTCGGGGTTCTTCTTCAGGTAATCGGTGCGGACGATGCCCACCGTCTGCGTGACCCGCGGTGCGATGTCCGACGACCACCACCCGATCTTGAAATTGTCCTTCTCCTTGCTCCAGACCGGTTCGGTCACGTAGGTCATGTCGACGCCCTTTTCGCGCAGCGCCGTCAGGCCGGCGCCGATGCCGCCCACCGCCATACGCTCGACGCCGTTGCTGACCTCGGCCTGGTCGAGCATCACCGACGTCAGGATGTCGGTGACCGACTTCGGGCTCGAATAGCCCAGCTTGAGGCCCTTCAGGTCCGCCGGTTTAGTGATCCGCGTCTCGTCCTTGCGCATGACCCAGACCTGGTCGGCGACCGACAGCACGCCACCATGAACGATCGTCAGAGGCACGCCCTGCTGGATCGCCGCGATTGCGGCCGGTAGCGCGACCTCGCCATAAGGGATTTCGGATGCCAGCGCGTTGCGCACCGTCGTGCCGCCTCCTGACGATGTGATGAAGCCGGTCACGTCGATCTTGGCTTCGCTCTTGAACCAGCCCTTGTCACGCGCGATCGCGAACGGGACACCATACATGCCGGTGCCGAAGTGCGTGACCGTCAAGTCCACTGCGGACGCAGTGCCTGCGCCGAGCAGGCCGGCGGCCAGGGCGAGCGAGCGGATCAGTCGGTCCTGATACATGGGCGTGTCTCCGTGAGTTATGCGAGCCGGCGGTATCACCGAACCCGATTGTGATCATCGTTGCGGGCGGCGGACCGCCGCGAAACGATCATTGTCAGCAACGTCGAGGAACACAGCTCGGCCGGCCTCGAAGCGCAGTTCATTGTGCAGACTCATCCGGCGATACGTCAAACGAACCCGGAGTACCGCCATGGGTGCGGCAGCAGTCGCACTGGCCGAAATATCAGCTGAATCAGACGCTCGAGCAGATATATTTCGCGCCCGTTGTCGAAACCGAGCGACTTGTCTCGACTATGGGTTACAGACCCTGTTCTCCGGACATCGATTTCAGAGATCTCATGGCGGTGGCTTCGTCCCCGGTCCAACTTCCGAAATCGGTGCGGGAAACAGAGCAGCCGGCAAACAACAGGAGCACATCATGGCAACTGATCTGATCCATTGTCTATGGTTCGACGGGAACGCGGAGGAAGCTGCGCGCTTCTACGCGGCGACTTTCCCCGACAGTGAAGTCAAGGCGATGCGCAACGCGCCCGCCGACTTTCCCGGCGGTCGCAAAGGCGATCCACTGACCGTCGAGTTCACCGTCCTGGGACGCCCTTTCCTGGGCCTGAACGGTGGCCCCCTCTTCAAGCCCAACGAAAGCGTGTCGTTCATGATCGTCACCGAAGACCAGCAGGAAACCGACCGCTACTGGAATGCGATCGTCGGAAACGACGGCCAGGAAAGCGCGTGCGGCTGGTGCAAGGACAAGTGGGGCTTCTCGTGGCAGATCACCCCGAAACAGCTCAACGACGCAATGGCCAGTCCGGACCCCGCGGTCGCCGAACGCGTGATGAAGGCGATGTTGACGATGGGAAAGATCGACATCGCCCGCATCGAGGAGGCGGCCCGGAACCATTGACCATTCGCGGACACGCCCTCGAACGATCGACCACTTGAGGAGAATCGAACTTGAACGTTTCTGAACTGGTGCCGGCCGAAACGTTGGCCGAACTGCGCATCGGTGTACTGCCGGGCGAAAGCACGGAGTACGCACGAGCCCGCAGGAAATTGCTTGCCCAGGAGATCGATGTGCGGCGCCGCCTGACGAGCCTGGCCGAACAACGGCAGTCGCTGCCGCAGGGTCCCTTCGTCGAGAAGGACTACCGCTTCAAGGATGCGAACGGCTCGGAGGTCGGTCTCGCCGGGCTTTTCGGCGCTCACAAGACACTCGTCACCTACTTCTGGATGTTCGGTCCGGAGCGCGAGCGCCCGTGTCCGATGTGTACCAACTGGCTGGGCGGCGTGAACGGCAATGCGGCCGACCTGAAGCAGCGCACTGCGTTCAAGGTGCTCGGGCGCAGCCCCGTCGAACGGCAGGTCGCCTTCGCATTGGAGCGTGGCTGGCGCGATCTCGATTTCGTGCAGATCGTCGGCGACGAATATGCACTGGATCACGGCGGACTCGACACTGATAAGGGCTGGGAGTTCCCGGTGCTGGCAGTCTTTCGCCGCGACGGCGAGCGCGTGCGCTATTTCTATGTCGCCGAGATGCCGGCAGGCGCAGCCGATCCGGGTCAGGATCCGCGCGGCGCCGTCGATATCGCACCGCTCTGGAATCTGCTCGATATCACGCCTGAAGGTCGCGAATCGACCTGGTATCCGAAACTTCGTTACTGATCCATCGAGCGCGCCACACGGACGATGAACGATGCGAGGTCGCCAACGAAGCGGAGGTCAGGCACGCTGTATGCCCATCCAGCGTTCCTGCCCTTCGTTATGGAGACTTCTATGAGCAACCACGATCCCCGGCAAGACGCCGGCGCCCTCTCCGAGGACAACCCGAAACGTGCCGACCCGGGTGACGATACGCCGTCGAACCTGCGCAAGGATCCGGACGACTGGGTCACCGGCGACGAACCGATGACTGGCGCGCAGGCCTCGTACCTCAAGACCCTGTGCGAGGAGGCCGACGAATCTTTCGAAGGCGGCCTGTCCAAGGCAGAAGCCTCGCGACGCATCGATGCGCTCCAGGCACGGACCGGTCGCGGGTTGGACCAGGACGATCGTGGCTCCTAGGGAACGTCCGCACAACTTTGCCTTTTTCGGCATGCAGACATTAGAAAATGTTCGTTGAACAATATTCGAACGGTTTTGGGCGGAAATTGAGCGCTAATACGCGGCTATCTCATCCCGTTTCGCTACTGCGGACGGAC
>JBGSTN010000993.1:0-5289 GCA_041736455.1 Burkholderiaceae bacterium
GCCAGCGCGATCGCCGAGGCTGCGTCGACGGTACCGAAGCCGAACTTCGAATTGAAGTGCAGGCCGAAATTGGTGGTCCAGCCGGCATCGCCAGGCGAATTCTGACGCGCCGAACGCGCCAGGACCTGCTGGACATCACGCCAGGTCAGCGCCGGATTCGTGGCCAGCATCAACGCCACCACGCCCGACACCATCGGTGCGCTCGCCGACGTGCCGGTGAAGTTGTTCCGGTAGGCGTTTTCTATGGTGGTCGTCGTGACGCCTGCGGTGTCGTTGCTGGACGGTCCGCACACGAGGAAGTTCGCGCCGGTCTCGCCATAGAACGGCTGGGCGCCGCGATCATCCGTGGCACAAGCGCTGATGATGCCGAGCTTGTTCACATAGCCATCGTAGTTGGAGTTCTCCTTGATGCAGGCGCGTGCCGTGTCGGTCGCATAACATCCCCCGTTGCCCGACGAAAAGACGTAGATCGCACCCTTGCCGTCGCGACCCTGTTTGAGGCCGGCATCGATGGCGGCGATGAACGGCGCGTCGGCAGCGTGCAGTGCTCCGTCGTCCGGGGCCCCCCAGCTGTTGTGGAAGATCTGGTTGACCCCGTATTCGCGGTTCAGCGCATCGGCCACGTCGCTGGTCAGCCCGGTCGCGAGCGCGTTGTAGCCGACCAGTGCCGATTCGGGAGCCACGCCCGACACGCCCAGCGTGTTGTTCCCACGGGCCGCGACGATGCCCGTCACGGCGGTGCCGTGACTGTCCTCGCGAAAGCAGGGCAATGGAAAAGCCGTGCCGCGCCTGTCGGGGCGATAGTTGTAACTCTTGCCCGACACGACATTTGGCACCAGATCCTCGTGCACCACTTCGATGGCGTCGTCGACCACAGCCACGCGTACTCCCTGGCCGCGAGTGCTGTTCCACGCGTCGAAGGCCCGCAGGTCTTCGCCTGCAACGCCGCCGGCCTGTCCGGTGTTATCGAGATGCCACTGATTGCCGATCAGCGCGTCGGCACCCGTCGCCGCGCCCGGTGTTCGTTCGGTGTACTGCAGCGCGCACGTCTTTTCATTGAGTCCGGTACCGGTGTCGGCAGAGCCCCCGCCACCATCGCTGGGGGGAAAGACCGGATCCGAACCCGAACTGCAGGCCGCGACCACGAGTGCGGCGCCTAGCGTCGTGGCGAGACGGGCTTGCGAAATCGGAATTCCGATTCGAGAGGAGGGTTGCCGCATGTGTTGACCAATCCAGAAGGGGACACAGGGAGGAACTACGGGAGTCTAGCGCCATTCGGACGTCTGGCTGCACCATCATGGCGCGATGACTGCAATGCAGCAACTTCGTCTAGCATTGCCCCTCGAAGAAGCGACAAGCGTGACAAAGAACGATCGACGTGAACGCGCGTTGACCACCGGAAACAGGCATGAAGAAGATCAGGACGTTGTTGGTTGCCAATCGCTCGGAGATCGCGATTCGCGTCATGCGAGCAGCGGCGGAGCTGGGCATTCGCACCGTCGCCATCTACTCGCACGAGGATCGCTTCGCGCTGCATCGATTCAAGTCCGATGAGAGCTACCTGGTAGGTGCCGGCAAGAAGCCGCTGCAGGCCTATCTCGACATTGCCGACGTGATCCGTATCGCCAAGGAGGCGCGCGTCGATGCGATTCACCCGGGCTACGGATTCCTCTCGGAGAATCCGGATTTCGCCCGGGCATGTGCGCTCGCCGGAATCGCCTTCGTCGGGCCGACCGCCCAGGTCATGACCACGCTGGGCAACAAGGTCGCCGCCCGCAACGCAGCAGTCGCGGCGGGTGTTCCCGTGATGCCGGCCACCGGACCATTGACCGCCGACATGGCCGAGGTCCGCAAGGCCGCCTCCGCCGTCGGCTATCCGCTGATGCTGAAGGCGAGCTGGGGCGGCGGCGGTCGCGGCATGCGGGTGATCGAGACGGAAGCCGAGCTGCAATCGCAGATCGAGATCGCGCGGCGCGAAGCGGGGGCTGCCTTCGGCAATGACGAGGTCTATCTCGAAAAGCTGGTACGCAATGCCCGGCACGTCGAGGTCCAGCTGCTGGGCGACAAGCACGGCAACCTGGTTCACCTCTTCGAGCGCGACTGCTCGGTCCAGCGTCGCAACCAGAAAGTGGTCGAACGCGCGCCGGCGCCCTACCTCAGCGCTGCACAACGGGCGGCGTTGTGCGAGTCGGCATTGAAGCTGGGCCGCGCCGTCGACTACACACATGCCGGTACCGTCGAATTCCTGATGGACGCGGATACCGAGGAGTTCTACTTCATCGAGGTGAACCCGCGCATCCAGGTCGAGCACACGGTGACGGAAGCCGTCACCGGTATCGACATCGTGAAGTCGCAGATCCGTATCACCGAAGGTGTGCGGATCGGCGATCCCGATGGCCCGGTTCCTCTGCAGGAAGCGATCCGGCTCAATGGCAATGCGCTGCAGTGCCGGGTAACGACCGAAGATCCCGAGAAGAATTTCACGCCCGACTACGGCCGCATCCAGGCCTACCGGAGTGCGGCTGGTTTCGGCATTCGCCTCGATGCAGGTACCGCCTACTCGGGCGCGGTCATCACCCCCTACTACGACTCACTTCTCGTCAAGGTCACCGCGTGGGCACAGACGGCCGAGGAGGCCGTTCACCGGATGGACCGGGCGTTGCGTGAGTTCCGGATTCGCGGCGTCGCCAGCAATCTGCAGTTCGTCGAGAACGTGATCAACCATCCGGCGTTCATCGCCGGCACACTCACGACCCGGTTCATCGACACCACACCGGAACTGTTCAGGTTCAGCCGGCGACGTGATCGCGCCCAGAAGCTGCTGCGTTACGTGACCGAGATCACGGTCAACGGCCATCCCGATGTGAAAGGGCGTACCAAGCCCGACTTCGATCAGCTTCACCTGGTCATGCCTGCCCATCCTGTCCACGGCGCGCCACCGCCCGGCACCCGCGATCGACTGAAGTCATTGGGCGCCAGGGAGTTTGCGCAGTGGATGCTCGCGCAGCCGCGCACACTGCTCACCGATACGTCGATGCGCGATGCTCACCAGTCGCTGTTCGCCACCCGCATGCGCACCATCGACATGGCGCGTATCGCACCCTACTACGCGCACATGCTCCCGGGCCTCTTCTCTCTGGAATGCTGGGGCGGAGCGACCTTCGACGTGGCGATGCGATTCCTGAAGGAAGATCCCTGGGAGCGCCTTCATCATCTGCGTCGCGGCGCACCGAACATCCTGCTCCAGATGCTGTTGCGCGCCAGCAATGCGGTCGGCTACACGAACTATGCCGACAACGTCGTGCGTCACTTCGTGCAGCAGGCGCATGCCAACGGCATCGATCTGTTCCGGGTATTCGATTCGCTGAACTGGGTCGAGAACATGCGCGTGGCGATCGATGCCGTGTGCGACACCGGCGCCTTGTGCGAAGGAGCGATCTGCTACAGCGGCGACCTGTTCGACGCGACACGTCCGAAGTATTCGCTGCGGTACTACGTCGACATTGCCAAGCAGATGCAGAAGGCCGGGGTTCATGTCCTCGGTGTGAAAGACATGGCCGGTGTCTGCCGGCCGCGCGCGGCCGAGTTGCTGGTACGCACGCTCAAGGAAGAGACCGGACTGCCTGTTCATTTCCATACGCACGACACCAGTGGAATCGGCGCGGCCTCGGTGCTGGGGGCGATCGCCGGCGGCGCCGATGCCGTCGATGGTGCGATGGATGCGCTGAGCGGCCTGACGTCGCAACCGAACCTGAACTCCATCGTCATGTCGCTCGCCGGAACCGGGCGTGATCCATGTCTCGACGCGGGGCAGCCATCAGGCGTGGACGTGGCGGCGATGCGCGAGATTGCCCGCTACTGGGAAGGTGTCCGTCGGCTGTATGCGCCGTTCGAGTCCGACATTCGCGCTGGTACGGCGGATGTCTATCGCCATGAAATGCCGGGCGGCCAGTACACCAATCTGCGCGAGCAGGCCCGTGCGATGGGACTCGACCATCGGTGGGACGAAGTGGCCGGCGCATACGCCGATGTCAATCGCCTGTTCGGCGATATCGTCAAGGTCACACCGACCAGCAAGGTCGTCGGCGACATGGCGATCTTCATGGTCGCCAACGACCTGAAGCCTGACGACGTCGTCGATCCCGGTCGCGATATCGCGTTTCCGGAATCGGTCATTGCGCTGTTCCGCGGTGAACTCGGTTTTCCGCCGGACGGTTTTCCGGCCGAACTCAGCCGCAAAGTGCTGCGCGACGAACCGCCGGCACCGTACCGCCCCGGCGACCGTATTCCCCCGGTCGATCTCGAGCTGGCCCGCGAAGCTGCGGTGAAAGCGGCCGGGCACAAGATCGACGATGCCGAACTCGCGTCCTACCTGATGTACCCGAAAGTCTTCAAGGAATTCTCCGATCATCGCCGCCTGTACGGCGACGTCAGTGCGTTGCCGACGCAGACATTCTTCTACGGCATGCGCGAGCAGGAAGAGATTGCGGTCGAGATCGATCCTGGCAAGACACTCATCCTGGTACTGCACGGCACCGCGCCGGCCGAAGAGCAGGGCATGGAGCGGGCATTCTTCGAACTCAATGGCCAACCGCGCACGATGCGGGTCGCGAAAGCGGGTGCCGAGAAGGCCGTGCAGCGCGAGCAGGCCGAGGCCGGCAACGATCGACACGTGCCGGCGCCGATGCCCGGCATGGTCGTCACGGTATCGATCAAGGCGGGCCAGCAGGTGCGTGCCGGAGATCCTCTCGTTTCCCTGGAAGCGATGAAGATGGAGACGCAGATCCGCGCCGATCGTGATGGAAAAGTGAAATCGGTGCTGGTCAAGTCCGGCGAGACCGTGGCGGCTCACGATCTGCTGCTCGAGTTCCACTGATCGGGATGGCGACGCGATCGCCACGGCCCATTGACAGACAGTCGGGACGAACCGATCGCCAGGCGTTGCCGATCGACAGTTGCCAGCATCCATCGGAAGGACGATAATAAGAATCGTTCTCGTTGATCCTGGGTTCGAATCGATGTGCCGACCGATGACCTTCGTTTGCCCGACAACGGGTTCCATGCCTTCCCGGTCGAGACGATGACCAAGGGTCGCGGTAGTTGGCGTGTTCGACGCACGGCGTGGCACGCTCCGTTGATCGTCGGTTTCGTGTCGGTGCTTCTTGCCTGCACGGAGCGTTCACCACCGCCCGATGCGCAGACCGGTGCTGCTCGCGCCCAGCGCGAAACCCCGGTCACGACCGCGACGGTCGATGCACAGGCCGTGTTGCGCAATGATGCGATCCTGGC
>JBGSTN010000198.1:0-6755 GCA_041736455.1 Burkholderiaceae bacterium
GACGTTGTTGGCGACATCGTTCGCGCCGATGTTCAACGCCATGTAGGCGGCGAATCCCGCGGCCATGGCGAGCAGCATCCCGAACTCGCCACCCCGCCAGATCGCATAGCCCGCAGCGCCCGCGACGAACAGCAGGCCGACGAGCACGCGCCAATGTCCCAAGAGATCGGACAGCGACGGCCACGCAGGATCGGATCGCGGCGCGTCGACGACGATTTCAGTTGAGCCCATGATGATGTCCTCCGATGTTCGTGGCACGACGCTCGGGCATCGCGTTGAGTTTGCGCAGCGCCGGCAGGAACTTGTTGTGGCGGGGCACGAGGTCCAGTGCCGCCATCCCGACACAGTATTTCGAGCAACTGCCTGTCGGATGCTGGTGCAGGTGGCGCAGGATGCCGTCGGCGATGCCATTGCCGTTTGCCGACTTCGCTTCCACGATGAACACGTCATCGTCGGTCTGCCGAATGCTGCCCGCTCGGCGAAAGACGATGCCGCCATCGATGGTCATGCGTTCGCCACCTTGTCGCGCCACCAGCGTGATCCGCCGATAGCGCATCTCGATCACCGGCAGTAGCTCGTGCGGAAATCGCTCGCCATACAGCGCGTGATACGACTGATCGATATGAGTCCGGGCGGCCCCGTCGAGCATGCCGTAGTGCTCGGGACTCGTCTTCATCCGCTTCTTCACCGTGATGCCCCGGGTATGCTTGAGCTTGACCTCGACGAAACACAGGTCGGCATCGATGTATCGGCGCACCCTGACCTTGCAGCGTTTGCGACGTCCCTGATGATGATCGAGATAGCTGTGCAGATGGTCGTCGTCGAAATAGCAGGTCTCGTAGGTGAACGAGCGCTTGCCGTCGATCTCGAGGATGTCGAAGTGTTCGGCGAGCGCGCGGGCAGCGTCCCGCAGGACCGGTGCGCGCACCACGTACTTGTTGTCCAGGCGCTCCAGCATCGCGGCCTTGCGGTCGAGCTGGTCGAGCGTGATCGGCGGGAAATGGCGGGTCAGCCAGCAGTCGTTTTCCTGATCAGCCGACATGATGTGTCTCCCCTTTGTTGCGGTAGAAGACATTGATACGCGCCATGTCGTTGATGTAGTCGAGCGCCGTGATCTGGTAAGACATCACTTCCACGCCCAGCCGGTTCGACAACTCGGTACGCATCAGTGCCGGATGCGACAGCGCATGATTGTCGATCTTGTCGAGTGTGATCTTGATGCCGTCCGATGAACGCAGGATGGCCGGGTGATCGATGATCCACGCACCGAGCAGGATCAGCGACACGACCGCGGCCACGATGGGCAACGTGGTCCCGTGCACCGAGCAGATCACCGCGATCGAGATGCTGCCGAAGAAGTAGGTGATTTCGGTCTTGCTGATCTGCTCGGATCGCAGCGAGAACAGTGCGAGGATCGCAAACAGCCCGAAGCCGGCCGCGATGCTGAACTCGACCACCGAAAGAATGGTCAGGACCGAAAAGGCGAAGATGTTGAACATCGCGGCGGCCGTGACCAGTTCCTTGTCACGGTAACGCTGGTAGTACAAGCCGAACACCAGCAGGGTCATGGCGACCGTATTGACCAGAAAACGGATCAGCAACTCGCCCATCGGGCCGAAAATCGCATCGAGGTTCATGGTTCGTCCTTGTTGTGGTTGTCAGAGCGGCCGTCGATCGATGACGGTTCTGTGACAGCAACAACGTGACGCGCCCCGGTCTATTCCGCCGCATCTGTAACGAAGTGCTAACGGCATGACTGGCGGCTCACGAGCCGACGAAACTGCGCGCGGGATGGGCGTTCGAGTTCTTCCGGACAACTGCCGCGTCAGCGGGCCGGCGACCCCGTGCTCAGTTCACCCAGCCCCCGCTGAAAGGGATGCTCTGACCCACGAAGAAATTGACTTCGGACGACGCAAGGAACACCGCGAAGAGCGCATCCTCTTCCGCCGTCGCCAACCGGCCCAGAGGGACCTCCCTTTTCATGCGCTCCTGGAAGGCGGGCAGTGCGATCACCTCGGGTGGGTAATAGGTCGGATTCTCGACGAAGTTCTGCGCGATCAGGTTGACCTGTACGTTCTGCGCGGCCACCTCGACGCCAACGGTGCGTACCCACGACACCTGCGCGCCTCGCGCAGCGCTGTAGGTCGAAATGCGGCGCTGCCCGCGAAACGCGGTCGCGCTGCCCATGATCAACACCTTCCCCGTCTTGCGCTGGACCATGGGCGCGATGATCTCGCGACCGATGCGGGGCAATGGATCGACGAGGTGGCTGAAGACGGTGCGCCATTCGTCGTCGGAGACGCGATCGATCGCTGTCTGAGGTGCTGGCACCGCCATGTTGCCAATGAAGACGTCGACGACACCGGCATTCCGCGCGATGTCGTGCACCGCATCGGGCGCATCGAGCGTGCGGTCATCGGCAATGACCTCTGCGCCGTACGTCCGGAACGCATCGCACAGTACCGGGCCCATGAAGTCGTTCGCCTGCACGATCAGCACGCGCTTGCCGGCCAGGCTGTCACCGATCCGGTTCATTTGAGCTTCCTGATGATCGCGGCACGGATCAATGACAGTCGGTCGTTGCCGAAGTACATGTCGTCGTCGCCCACGAAGAAGGTGGGCGAGCCGAAGCCGCCGCGGCGGATCACTTCGTCGGTGTTGGCCTTGAGCTGGTCCTTGATGGCCGGGGTGGCGATTTCCTGCATCAAGGCGTCGTCATCCAGATCCAGTGCGCGTGCGATGTCACGCAGCACGTCTTCCTGCGAGATGTCGCGATCGTCGCTCCAATAGGCCTTGAAAACCGCTTCAGCGAACGGCACGAGCTTGCCCTGCGGGTCGAGTGCGATGCAGGCACGCATCGCCTTGACGCTGTTGACCGGGAATACGCTGGGCGGGAACAGGATCGTCACGCCGGCCTGCTGCGCCCAGTCCCGAAGATCCTTCTTCATGTAGGCCGCCTTGGCCGGTACCGGTCGTTCGCGTGATTCGTAAACACTCGGATTGACGGCGTTGAAGATGCCGCCGACAAGCACCGGCTTCCAGACGATGGGGACGTTCAATTCGGCGGCCATTGGCTGGATGTTCCGGAAGCCGAGCCAGGTCCATGGACTCGAACAGTCGAAGAAACATTCGATGGCGACGGAATCGGGCATGCGGGTTCTCCTTCGTCTTGGGCTGTATCGGTCGTGTCGGAACGAGCCGGCCCTATGGCATTGGGTCGGGTGTCGGCGGTCAGTCTATCGGATGTCGACAGCCGTTTTCCCACGTTCAGCTCTTGCTCGATGCCCGTCCGCAGGCGTTGGGCAAGCTCGGGGAGATCGGCGAACGATCAGTGACGCGCCGACACGGAATCATTTTCCGCTACCCAGTCCTTTCAGCATTTCCCGGTACTCGGCGAGGATCGCCTTGCCGTCGAGGCCCTTGTCGTTCGCTGCCTTGACCCAGCCCGACTCGAATACCGCCGTCTTCGCGGCCACTGCTTCGACGAGCGCGGCATCGGCCGGCACGACCTGACCACCGGCGGCCTTGAAGACGTCGAAGCCGACCGCGGCGTTCTTGTCCCAGGCCTTGCCGACGTTGCGCGAGAAGGACTCTCCCGAGATCGCCGTGATCGCGTCCTGGTCCGCCTTCGAGATCTTGTTCCAGCTGTCCGGGTTGATGATCACGCCGTGGCTGTCGGAGTAGAGGCCACCGGGAAAGGCAGTCGCGTACTTGACGAGCTTGTCGAGCTTGAACGACTGGATGCTTTCGCCAGGAAACATCACGCCGTCGACCACACCCGACGACAGCAGTTCGTATGATTCGGGAGCGGGCTTGGAAATCGCGTTGACGCCAAGTGCATTGGCCACGTCGGCCGCGATACCGCCGCCGACCCGGATCTTCAGGCCGGCGAAATCGTCGATCGTCCTGATCGGCTTTCTGGAATTCCAGAAGACGCCCGGGCCATGGGTGTAGATCGTCAGCAGCTTGACGCCCTTGTGCTCGTCGAGCTTCATGAAATGCTTGGTGTAGATCCGCCAGAGCGCGACCGAGTTGGCCTCGGCGCTGTCGCCCGAGAATGGCAGCACGCCGATGCGGGTCATCGGAAAGCGCGCCGGGGTGTAGCTGTGCGAGACGAACGCGAGGTCCGCGAGTCCGTCGCGGACTGCGTCGAAGTGGTTGATGGGATTCGTGACGGGCTTGGGCAGCAGCTTGATCTTGACGCGGCCATCGGTGACGGTCTCGACCTCCTTGATCCATGGCGCCATGCCGTCGCGCACCAGCATGTGGGTGGCGGGCACCCAGGCGGACATGCTGAGTTCCACCTGTGCGTTGGCGGCGCTGGCGCCCGTCAGCAGGCCCGCGACGATGCCCAGTGTGCCGAATGCGCGACGCAGTGATTGCTTGATGTTCATCTTCTGTCTCCCCGTGATTGGTGTGCACGAACCGCGGTCCTGCCCGGATCGTGTCGAGCGCAGATTAGCATGTGCCCGGTTCAGCGGAACAACAGCGTTGGCAGCCAGGTCGACAAGGCGGGGAACGCGATGAGCACGGCGAGGCGGAAGACGTCGGCGATCATGAACGGGGTCACGCCGCGATAGATGGTGGCGGTCGACACCTGCGGCAGCAGGGTCCGCAGCACGAAGATGTTCATGCCGACCGGCGGGCTGATCAGGCCGATCTCGACGACGACGACGACCAGGATACCGAACCAGATCGGATCGAAACCCAGATGCACGACGAGCGGAAACAGCACCGGCACGGTGAGCAGGATCATCGAAAGCTCTTCCATGGCGGTGCCCAGCACCACATAGATGACACAGATCAGGGCGATGACGGCCATCGGGTGCAGCGAATATTGCGCCACCGCATTCTTCAGGTCTTCGGGCATCGACGTGAAGTTGACGAAATTCGCGAAGATCAGTGCGCCGATCAGAATCGTGAACAGCATCGCGGTGGTGCGGGCGCTCTCGACCAGCACCTGGGCGAGCAGCTGCCAGGTCAGCACCCTGCGGCCCAGCGCGAACAGGAACGCACCGAAGGCACCGATCCCTGCCCCCTCGGTTACCGTGAACACGCCGCCGTAGATGCCGCCCATCACCAGCGTGAACAACACCAGCACGCCCCAGATGCCTCGCAACGCTCGCCAGCGCTCGGGCCAGGGGGTTCGTTCACCGGGCGGGCCGCAGGAGGGGTCGCGCCACGTGCTCCAGGCAATGGAGAGCATCAGGAAGGCCGTCGCCACGATGCCCGGAACGACGCCCGCGGCGAACATCTCGCCGATATTGACTTCCGTCATCAGTGCATAGATGACCATGATCACGGATGGCGGAATCAGGATGCCCAGCGTGCCGCCCGCCGCGATGGCGCCGGTGGCCAGCGCATCGGAATAGCCGTAACGCTTCATCGAGGGATAGGCGACCTTCGACATCGTCGCGGCAGTCGCGATCGACGAACCGCAGATCGATCCGAACCCTGCACAGGCGACGACGGTGGACATCGCAAGGCCGCCACGCCAGTGGCCGATGAACGCGTAGGCGGCACGGAACAGTTCGTTGGACAGCCCGGCACGACTGACGAAGTTGCCCATCAGGATGAACAGCGGCACGACCGACAGCGTGTAGGAAAAGCCCGTCTCGTACATCAACGTGCCGGCGGAGGCGAAGGCCGGATTCCAGCCACGCAGAATGGCAACCCCGAAGAAGCCGACCAGGCCCATGGCGAACGCGATGGGTACGCGCACCGCCGTGAGAGCGAACATGATCAACAGGCCGATCAGCGCGTCGGTCAAGTGAGGCTGCCGATGGTCATCGTGTGTTGCCGGTCGTCATATCGCACCGCCATCGTCCGCTGCCTGCGCGGGCGGCGCGCTGAAGGCGTACGCGAGATGCACGATCGCGGTCGCGAGGGTCAACGCCGCCATCACATAGACGAAAGGAGCGATCGCGAACTTGAGGGTCTGCGTCACGTCACCGACCTCGGCGAACTGGCCGGCCTTTCTCATCAGCAGCCAGGCCATGCCGACGAGCGCGACAGCGCAGATCACATGGATGAAGGCGTAGAGCAAGCGGCGCAGTGCCACGGGAATGAACCAGTCGAATGCATCGATGGTCACGTGTTCGTGCCGGCGCGACACCAGAGGCAGGCCGGCAAAGATCAGCACGGCCATCATCATTTCCGTGATCTCGAAGCCGCCCTTGATCGGCGCGTTGAAGAAGTAGCGCAGCACGACGTCGACGAAGGTGAGGATCATCATCGCGAACAGGAGGCTTCCGGCCACGGCGGCCAGCGCCAGATCGCAAGCGCGGGCTAGTCGGGCCGCGCCGCTCGGACTGGAGCGTGCAGAAGGGGCAAGCGTGGCTGACACCGTCGAGTGGTCGTGAATGGGTTCGGATGAAGGTCGTGAGGTGACCGTAGGCTAATCTACCGGAAAGGACTGGTGCGAGCCAACGTCTCCCGACGGCGCCCGGTCGATCGATCCCCTGTGCGTTTCGAATCCGATCGAGTTCGGCCATCAATCCAGTTCATACTGGAAGGTGCTGACCACGCGCAGCCGCTTGATTCTGCGTGCGCCTTCGTCGGCGCCGGGATCGCCGGCGCCCGAGATCGTAATCACGCCCTGATTGGCTGATTTCAGCCGACCGAGTCGCGCGCCGGCCTCGGCGGCGAATTTCTCGGCCTGATCCCGTGCGTTGCGCGTGGCTTCGGCGAGCAAGGGTGCCTTGACTTCGTTGAATCCGCGCAGTTCGTAGCGGGGCGCGTTGTCACCGGCGGCG
>JBGSTN010001021.1:0-13515 GCA_041736455.1 Burkholderiaceae bacterium
GCCTTCACCACCGCCACGATCGCCGCCATTCCCGACAAGTCGCTTGCCGCCCTGAGCAGTGACCAGCTCGGTGCGCTCGACTCAACCCAGATCCCTGCGCTCACCAGCAAGCAGATCGCCGTCCTCACCACCGCCCAGGTCTCCACCCTGAGCACCGAGGACCTCGACGCCTTCTCCAGCACCCAGATCGCCAGCCTCACCGCCAATCAGATCGGCTCGCTGACGACCACCCAGATCGCGACACTCGCCACCGAGGACCTGGTCGCCTTCACCGGCAAGCAGATCGTCTCGTTCACGGTCGGATCGATTGCCGCCCTGACGACCGATCAGATCACTGCCATGACGACGGGTCAGATCGACAAGTTGAGTACGGCACAGATCGACGCGTTCACGACAGCCCAGATCGCCAGCCTGTCCACAGCCAATCTGGCAACCCTGGATGCGAAACAGCTCAACGCCTTCGGCACAGATGGCATAGAGGCACTGACGACCGAACAGATCTCGGCCCTGTCATCGACCCAGATCCAGGGGTTGACGACAAGTCAGATCGCCGCCATCGAAACCGTCGACATCGTGGCAATGACGACGAGCCAGGTCGCCGCACTCAATCCGATCCAGATCGCCGCCCTGACCACGGACCAGTTCGCCGCTCTGCAGACCGACGACATCGAAGCCCTGACCGACAAACAGATCGTCGCGTTGACCACGGATCAGATCGTGGCTTTCACGACCGAACAGATTCCCTCGCTGCAGATCGACGTAATGCAGAAGATGTCGATGGACCAGGTGCTCGCCTTCGCCACTGACGATCTAGGCGCCATGTCGGGCGACCAGATCGATGCACTGATCGCCGCCTCTCCGATCATGCTGGACCTGGATGGCAATGGGGTCAACACACTGGCGCTCGGCCAAGGGGCAAGCTTCGACATCAACAATACTGGCTCGGTCCACCATGTCGGCTGGGTCTCTCCAGGAGACGGCTTGCTGGTCATGGATCGCAATAACGATGGAGTCATCAACCATGGCGGTGAGCTGTTCGGCGCCGGAACCATCCTCGACAATGGTCAGCGAGCGGGAAATGGCTACGCTGCAATGACTGCGATAGACGGCAACGAAGACGGCAGACTGGACGCTCGCGATGCCGAGTTCGCAAGACTTGCGGTCTGGGTGGATGCGAATGGCGATGCCGTGACCGACGCAGGCGAAATACAGAGCCTGCAGGATCTGGGCATCACCGGCTTCGATCTGAACGCCACGTCCAGCAGCGCCGTGGACAATGGCAACCGCATCGGACTGGTATCGGAGTACACGACCGTCGACGGGCAGCAGCATGCGATGGCCGACGTGTGGCTAGCCAGAGGAGCAGAGGTCGAGGCTGTCCTGCACGACGTACTGGTCGCACCTGCCGACGATGTGCTCGATGGCAATGCGGTAGTCACGGCCTCACAAGCACAGACATCACTTGCAGTGCCTTTCGCTACCCGGCTGCCGGGCGACGAGCTGCCGGACACTCATCCCCTGATCTGAGGCCGACAGCGCAAGGGTGGCGTCCAACACCGACGTCACCATCGGGTGCCTCGCATCGAATGGAGGCACCCGCTCTCCTTTTCCAGTGACAGGATTTCAACCCCGTCATTTCAGACTTCTCCGGTCGGACCCGATGGAATGCCCGGGCCGCTCGAGTGCAACGGCAAAACCATTCTTCACCGGGGGTGAAGACAATCGTCGCAGTCATGTGGCGATCGCGCGCAGACGTGACTTCTCCGAACGTCACACTGCCTGGACTATCAAATTCCCCGCTCGCATTCGACAACCAGGCTTTCGAATCGGCGTTGGCTCGGGACATCCGCCCCGGTACCCTCGAGATGGGCGATCGTCGCAATTCGGTCGCTGTCGCCCCACTCGCACTTGTGGATGTTGACGAAGCCGGCGTCTTTCAAGATCAGCTCGAGCGTCTCATAGTCGTAAGCCATGCAGTGCCCGTGATTGTAGATCATGCCCATGAAGATTTGCGCATGCGTCTGGTACATATCGCCGTTCCTGCGGAGGTACGTATTCTTGTACCAGTCGAAGAAAGGCTTATCACCATTGATGTAGTGCCGACACCAGAGCGCGAGGTCAGGAAGCGCGATACGCATCGTGCCCCCAGGCACAAGACATACATGACACTTCCGGATGAATTCGCTCCCGTCTTCCCTTGTCAGATGTTCCAGGAAATGGGAGTGATATATGACGTCGAGCGACTGAGGTCCGGCAGGAATACCTTTCCGGAGATCGTGCCGAAGAATGTACGAATGAGGCACGTCCGATACCCGATACAGAACACCGTGCTGCATTTCATTACCGTAGGGACCAAAGCTCTCGTCGATATTGATGAAACCTTCGGCAATCATCGGCCCGCAACCAATATGGTAATTGCGCAAAGGATCAGGCGTCCTCAACTCTGTCAATGTCTCACTCATGCCAATGTTTCCCTGGTTACGCCCATGCAGCCGTGCTCCATCATTGAACACCTTCAGGCAGGACTTTCTCCGCGCCTTCGGTCAGCGCACGTGGCATGCCGTTCGGGGCGGACACCGCTGGCGACGGTGCGTAGCGAGGCGAGATGATTTCCGCCATCGGAATCTTCCCCATCCGCGTATTGGACATGTTCGCGTAGTTGTTCGGCGTGTGATGAAGCATGCAGTCCGGGTCGATCCGCCCTTCGTCTATCCGGTAGCCGATGAAATTGCGCGAACGACAGCCGCGGGGCACGTTGGCGAAGGTGAGGCCACGTGTCGCCGTCTCGCGGATGTTCCACATGCTGAACTCGGGTGACGATGACATTCCCGAAAGATGCTCGTGCATCAACTCGCGGTCGAGGAAATAGAGCCCCTGGTAAGGCTGCGGCATGTTGAAGAACGCGTAGTCCGCGCTGTGATCGATGCGAGGCAACGTCAATGGATCGTAACGGTGAGTCACGTCGGTCGCATACTGTACCGGGCTGCCCGATCGGTACTCGTAACGAATGAACGACGGAATCAGGTGATACGGACGCAGCTTCTCACGCGCATCCATCCAGAACACAACGTTTTCCGGTCGCACGCAGATGTCATCTTCCACATACATGAAATGGGTGATCGACGACTCGCTGGCGATCCGATCACGAAAGATGTCCAGATGGCACCAGGTCAGCAGGAACGGATGTCCGAGAAGCGTGGGCGACATCATGCGGAAGTCGAACCCCTTGTTGATCAACGTTGCGCGGATCTTCGCGCGCTCGTCCTCTGCATGGGTGTTCGTGATGATGCAGACCTCGACCCGTTTCCCCAGGTGCGCGAACTCGCTGGCAATCGTTTCGAGATAGACGAGGCGATGCAGCGCGAAATGAAATGTCACGCAGATCGACAGCCTTGCCGGTAACTGCGCAGGCGCAACCAGGTCGCGGGCGATCGACAAATCGGTCATGGGTATTCCGGTTCATGGCAATGTGGTCACTTTAGCAACCGCAATTCATTTTCTTGAGCCGGATAAGGCCCGGCTTAACGGGCCAATTCGACCGAGTGTCGGCGCGACCAATCCGCAACGCCGGCACCCGGTGTCGAACGTACGAAGCTGCCTGAATCAGACGCCGGAGCCGGGTTGATCCGAGGACGAACGGTCCGCTGGCCTGATCTGCCCGGCATCGACCTCGCCGCTGGCCGATGCCGCCGATTCGTTGCGATCCTCGTTCGATGTGGAACGACCGTCCGTCGCTGATCGCTGGTTGAGAAACGCATCGAAATCACGCTGGTCGGCATTGCGTCGTTCGGCAGCCTTGAATTCCTCGAACGCCTTGACCAGGTCGTCAAGTCTGGCCTGCTCCGCTTTCAGTCGCTCCTGTTCGCGTGCCAGGTACTCGGCCAGCGCTGTATTGCCGGGCGGACGCGCCATCCACTCCTGGAATTTCGGCGAACGATCCGCTGCAGCACCGGTGACCCTTTGGAAGATCGGCAACGCCTTGATTCGATCGCGCCAGAAACCCCACACGATCAGCGCCACGCCGATCGGCCAGAATACGATGAAGCCTACGACGATCGCGGCCAGATACAGACCGCCGAACGGTCGACCGTGGCCCCGTGCGTTTCGGCAATGGTGTCGGTGCCGCCGATTCGCTTCCGGTCCCGGGGTCGAATCTGCCGGCATGGCAGTACTCTCGGAATAGTTCATGGTCATTTCAACTCCTGATTGGACTTTCTCTGGGTCGCGACCACCTCGATCGCGACTGCACCTGATCGTGGGCTGTCCAGTTGAGCCCAGTGTGAGGAAGTGCGAAGAAGAATGAACCATTGTCCTTTGGCGCGTCGCCGATTCCCATGCCGGGTGATGCCCTTGTTCGGGCCCGCTATGACTGCGCCGTACAAACGCGCGCATGCAGGTGAACCAGTTCCATCTGACCATGCGTACCGGTCTTCTGGAAAATCTGGCGAAGATGGCTGCGGACCGTGTTCTCCGAAAGTTTCAGCGTCTGTGACGCTCGCGCCAGCGATTGACCCGAAAAGACAAGCGCGCATACCCTGCCCTGAGCAGCGGTGAGTTCGTATCGACGCACGAACACGCACGTGAGGGGATCGTGCAGTGCCTGGCCGCCACGCACGGAAATCATCACCAGCGGCAGGCGAGCACCGACCTCGCGGTTGTACGCGTGGCCAGCCGGGCGCAACACGAGCACGAGCGACGGGGTGTTCTGCGTCCCGGCAATGTTGAGCACCACGGGCTCGGAGGATGTACCGGGAAAGTCCCGCCGGGCCAGGTTGCCGATCGCATTGCCGAGCATGCGCTGATCGGTCGCCGTTGCCGCACGCACCCGGTTTCCCTCTGCTCGCAGATCGGTACCAGTTTCGAGCAACTGGGCCGCAGCCCGATTTCGGTAGACGACGACCGCGTCGGCCGTGACGAGTATCGTCGGATTGGCATCGTGATCGCTCAGCATCAGCAGAGCCCGCGAAAGATCGTCGGCCTCCTGCAGACGCCACTGGTTCTTCAGGGAGAGGGTCACGTGCTCGAGGAGAATCTTCAGTTCGGCCCTGTCGCGCGCGTCGAATGGTCGCTGATTCTCCGCCCGATAGGCCAGCAGGAGATGCACGCCTGTCGCACGGTGATCCACGACGCCGCACAGCATGTGCAGCAGACCATGGGGTTGCAAAAATCCGCGATAGAAGTCGGTCCGCCGGATGTCACGGGCGCCTACCAGCGCGTCACCCGTCATCACTCGCCCGGTCGGATACTCGTCGCTGGAAAGGAACCACGGGATCCGAGCCCCGAAAGCGGCAATGCCTTCGCAGAACGATCCGTCCAGCGGCGAGGCGTGAAGGGTTGCGTGCGAACCGGTATGGAATTCGTGATGCGCCAGCAACACCACGCGGGCTTTCAGTTTCCTGCGAAACTGGTCGAGCACTCTCGGCCACATGCCGCTTTCGCTGCCTGCAACATGAATGGCATGCAGCAACGAGGCCGCAGGTTCGTCAACTGGGGAGCGGGAATCCGTCCTTGTCATCCGGACAGCGCCGCGTGGTCGCGGTGGCATCGGGAGTCTCCATGGCGCCTGCGCTGTCATCGAAGCATCACTTCGTGTCGCGGGCAGGACATCGTTTGTAGCCGTCGATTCTGCGCGACGGGATCGAGGCCTGTCAATCGGATACCGATCGCGGATATGGGCTTCGCGACCGCGACGAGAGTCACCGTTCTCGACGAGAGTTCTCGAAACAAGCTGCATGCCCGTCACCAATGGGCTACGCTACGGCGCAGGCGCAAGGGAGACATGCGGCCAATGCTTCGAATCAGGCGCGAGTATCAGTCATGGGTTGCGAACGAGTCGCTTGAAGACTACGCGTTGCGCTATGCAGCAAGTTCCTATCGACGCTGGCGTCCCGCTGTCGTTGCCAGCACTGCACTTGGTGGTATCTCCTTTCTGGCACTGGAAGCGATCGGCGCAAGCATCACACTCAGCTACGGATTCCAGAACGCCATGGCCGCCGTGCTGATCGTCTCGCTCGTGATCTTTCTGGTCAGCTATCCGATTGCCTACTGGTGCAGTGTGGCCAATGTAGATATCGATCTGCTTACCCGCGGGGCCGGGTTCGGCTACATTGGATCGACGATCACTTCGCTCATCTACGCGTCGTTCACCCTGATCTTCTTCGCACTCGAGACAGCGATCTGGGCACAGGCATTGCAACTCGCGACGGGGCTCAACCTCGCCGCGGGCTATCTCGTGTGCTCGCTGATCATCATTCCCATGGTCTTCTTCGGCGTCACGTTCATCAATCGCCTGCAGGCCTGGACGCAGCCCGTCTGGGTTCTGATGCTGATCACGCCTTTCGTCTTCATTCTTCTCGAGGATCCGCAGGTGCTGGTGGCGTGGAGCTCCTACGCCGGGCTCGACGGTTCGAACAGCGGCTTCAATGTCCTGCTCTTCGGGGCGGCCACCGGGGTGCTCTTCTCGCTGATCGCGCAGATCGGCGAGCAGGCGGACTACCTGCGTTTCCTGCCCGAACGCACGCAAGCAAACCGGCGGAGGTGGCTGCTCGCCATGTGGTCGGCAGGCCCCGGCTGGATCGTCGTCGGCGCACTGAAGATCACTGCGGGCAGCCTGCTTGCCGTGCTTGCGCTGCGCGCCGGCAGCACTGCCACCGAAGCGGTCGAACCGGTTCACATGTTCGTCCACGCCTATCGCAGCGTGGTCGACGAACCGGTACTCGCGCTGGCGCTCGCAACCGTATTCGTCACGGTGTCACAGATCAAGATCAACGTCACCAATGCCTACAGCGGTTCCCTGGCGTGGTCGAACTGCTTCGTCAGGCTTGCGCACTACCACCCAGGACGTGTGATCTGGCTGGTCTACAACGTGGTCATCGCCTTGCTGGTTTCATTGCTGGGCATCTTCGAGACACTCCAGGCGGTACTGTCGGTCTATTCGACGGTTGCGATCGCATGGATCGGGGCACTGGTCGCGGACCTGGTCGTACTGAAGCGGGTGGGAATAAGCCCCGATTACATCGAATTCAAGCGCGCGCATCTCCACGACTTCAACCCTGTCGGTTGCGGGGCAACCCTGATCGCGGCGGGCACGTCGATTCTGGCGTATGGCGGTGCATTCGGCCCGACCGCACAGGCATTCTTCGGATTCATATCGTTCGTGGTCGCGTTCGTGACGGCGATCGCCATCGGCTATGCAACGCGCGGGCGTTACTACATTGCCCGGCCCGACCGTCACTATCGCCAGTCGATCGGACTCAAGCCCGTCCAGTGCTGCATCTGCGAGCAGGAATACGAAGCGCCTGACATGGCTCATTGCCCGTTCTACCGCGGCCCGATCTGTTCGCTGTGCTGCGGGCTGGAACTGCACTGCAATGACTTCTGCAAGAAAGCCGAAAGCGACGAGGCGGGGCAGACGGCCACGGAACGCGATATCCCGGGGTTCCGGCCGAACCTGCTGCGTCGGGCAGGTCGCTTCGTCGGCCTGTCGAGCGCAATCGCCGCGTTGCTGGGTGCAGCGTTTCTGCTGACCTATCGACTGATGGACCTGCATGGCCTGTCCGCCGATGTCGATCTCGTGAATGTCATGCAGCGCCTCTACGCTGCGACACTGGCTGTCGCCTCGCCGGGCATCTGGTGGATCGTCCTGTCGCAGGAGCGACAGGAGCAATCACGCCTCGAACTGCTCGAGTCGATGCATTTCCTCGATGAAACCCGGCAGAGCCTGGTCGAAAGCGAAAAGCTCGCATCATTGGGCGGATTGGTGGCGGGCGTCGCCCATGAACTCAACACGCCCGTGGGGATCTCCGTCAGCATGGCCTCGTTTCTGAGCGATCGAACGCAGGCGGTCGGCGAACTGGCGAGCTCCGGCAGACTGGATCCTCCTGCGCTTGCGCGCTACCTGCAAGACGCCGGCGAATCCGCGGATCTGATACTGGCAAACGCCAGGCGCTGTGCGCAATTGATCCAGAACTTCAAACGCCTGTCGGTCGACCGTATCATCGAGCCACGCCAGTCGTTCAATCTGCGCCGACTGCTGCTCGATACGATTGCCGAACTTCAGCCCGGGATCGATGAAGCCGGCGCCAGGCTGGAGCTGCAGGTCGATGACGACATCATCGTCGAGAGCTACCCTGTAGCGCTCGTCCAGGTCGTCAGCAATCTGATCCTCAATGCGTTACAGCATGCATTCACGAACCCGCTACCAGCGCCGCGGATCACCATCCGGGTGACAGAACTGTCCAAGGGGGACCTCAGCATCGCATTCATGGACAACGGCCAGGGGATCCCGAGGCATCTTCAGGCACGCGTTTTCGAACCATTCTTCACCACCCGACGAATGCTCGGCGGCAGCGGCCTGGGGCTCTATATCGTCAACCAGATCGTCACTCGCCAACTCGACGGATCCATCACCATCGAAGACACCGATCAGGCAGGAACATGCTTCGTGCTGCGCCTTTCCCGCCTCTCGAGGCCTTTGCTCGACACCTTCCGCCGACCGATGTCACCGCCTGGAGCTGAATCGCATGACCCGTAGTGTCGACCATCGTCGGGGAACGACGCGGCCCTGGAAGGTCCTTCTGGTCGACGATGAACCGTCTGTCCACGACTCCTCGCGGCTCATTCTCAAGGAATTGACATTCGCCGATCGGCGCGTCGAGTTGCTGCACGCGAGCTCGGCCGGTCAGGCGTTGCAGTTGTTGACCAGACATGCAGACGTCGCCTTGATGCTGCTGGACGTGGTGATGGAAACGGACGACGCGGGACTCGATCTCGTTCAACACGTTCGTGATGTGCTGGGCAATCGGGAGATCCAGATCGTGCTGCGGACAGGTCAGCCTGGCATGGCACCGGAAGGCACCGTGGTCAGGCAATTCGCTATCAACGGGTATTTTCTCAAGACCGAGATCACCGCGCAGCGATTGCAATCGATCGTCATATCATCGCTGCGTTGCTTCGATCAGCTGAGTTCGCTGCGCGAGGCGACGGGTGATCCTTCGTCGCCCGGCGACTCGTCGGCAGCGGCCGTCAAGACGCCGATCGTCAAGGACGTCATCGGTCACATACAGGCGGAGGCCTTGTCGTTGCAGGTCCAGCCCGAGCTGATCCTGGCCTCGAACAGGGTCTGCGGCGCCGAACTGGTGCCGCATTGGCGTACGCCGTTCGGGCTTCTGTCGGCGTCACGCATGGTGGAGCGTGCACCGGTCGACGAATTGCACGACGAACGGATACTCTGGATGTTCGATCAGGCCATTCGGTGGGCGAGTTCATGGCACTCGAGTTTCGGCAGGCCGATTTCCGTTTCGGTGCCCATGCTGGGCGACTGTCTGAACGACGAGAGTGCGATGGAAAGCATTCTGCGATCGATGCGAGCTGCCCGATTGCCGAAGGGCGTGCTCGACATTCTTGCCAGCGAGCGCGTGCTGCTGAGCGGCGACGATCGGGTCGCCGATTCGCTCGCCGATCTGCGAGCAGCCGGTGCCACGATCACCCTGGCGGACTTCGGGGGTCAGGACATCTCCCTTCCGCGCCTGAACCAGTTTGCACCGGACCGGCTCAAGATTCACCGCCTGTACGTCTGCGGCGTTGCCTCAAGTCATGAACGCATGGCGATGGCGCGCTCGCTGATCGCGCTGGCACACACGATGAATATCGTCACCATTGCCGACGGCATCGCTTCAGACGCCGATGCCCAGTTCTTCAAATGGGAAGGATGCGATATCGGCCAGGGCAACGGCATCGCGCCTGCCTGCGCACCCGCCGACCTGAGCAACGGGCCCGCGCGACCCGCGCAGCAAACAGCTCACTGACTTGCGAACGGCATCCTGGTCTGTCAATGGACATGGCGGCATCCGAACCCGCATCGCGCGCGCCATGAGCCCCCAGGCCGTGAAGCATCCGGTTTCGTCAGCCAGCCATTGGAACCACTGCGGTTGCCCAGAAACGGGGCAGAAAGCGTTCGCTCCGATGGGTCACCGCAATCGGGACAGGCGACGCCGTGTCGGGATTCCGCGATCGGCCTCAATGCCCGAAAGCTTCCGCAGCGGTTGCAGCTGTAGTCATAGAGCGGCATGGGTCCGCTCCCCTGATGCGTCTGTGCCGATGAGGATTCGCTCGATCGACACCGCCCGAGCACCAGTCATTGCTCGAGCGCTCATCCCAGGTATCCGTTCAACAGCAGATAGCCGGGTATCCAACCGGTCAATACACCCTCCGCCACCGTAACTCCACCGACGAACTTCCCGATCGGTTTCTTGACGACGAGCAGCAGGAAGAAGAGGAACCAGAGAAATGCCCACGCCGCCCAGTTGAGCCCGAACCAGATTCCCCAGGTCGTCGTTGCGCCACTGAGTGTCTGAATGGTTACAGGCACGGCAGTGATCGCGACGAAGAGACAGAACCAGCCGAGTCCACGACCGTCGGCGCCGTTGCTTCGATTCAAGGCCACCCAGAAATAGGTGAAAGTGAACAGGAGTGTCAGCGCCGCGGCATTGATCGACGTGGCGTCAGCGTCGGGACCGAAGGCAAGATAGAGCGATGCCAGCAGTGTGATGCCGCCGACGAAATAGTCGATGATGGCGATTTCGTTGTCGCCGATCTTGCCCAGCAACCACAGGCCGTTCAGGCAAAGTACGGCGCCGACATAGAACAGTACGAGTCCGAGCATGTTGTGCTCTCCAGGCTGTAGTCTGATTGTTGATCCGATTCGGATGAAATCTTGTCGGCCGCGGTGCCCGTAGGTCTGTTCGCGGCAGTGCGACGCCGTTTGCGAGAAGACGTCGTCGCACCTCGCGTATCGAGAGGGGGCTAGTTCGACGATCGAGGGACCTGCAGGCCCTGCTTCACCTTGTGCGGCGAACCCTGAGCCGAAGGACGGATATCGAAATCGAATATCGCGCGCGGAATGTAGATCGTCGAACAGGCATTCGGAATGTCGACCACGCCGGACAGTCGACCTTCGATCGGCGCCGTTCCCAGGATCATGTACGCCTGAATGTCGGTGTAGCCGAACTTCATCAGGTAGTCGATCGCATGGTTGCACGCATTCTGGTAGGCAAGCCAGGAGTCCAGGTAATGCTGTTTGCCGCTGGTGTCGACCGAGACGCCTGAAAACGCGATCCATTCCGAATATTGCGGGTCACGATTGCCGGGCATGAAGATCGCGTTTTCCTTGACGCCGTATTTCTCCATGCCCCCTTTGATCAGATCGACATGCAGATCCATGAATCCGCCCATCTCGATCGCACCGCAGAAGGTGATTTCTCCATCGCCTTGCGAGAAGTGAAGGTCGCCGAACGACAGATGGGCTCCGGGCACGAAGACCGGGTAGAACACCCGGCTGCCCGCCGTGAGATTTTTGATGTCCTGATTGCCACCGTTCTCGCGCGGCGGCGCCGTACGCGCTGCTTCGTTGGCGACCCGCTCGAAATCCTGGCCGGACAGCGAACCGAGTATGGCACTGTCGGGCAGCGGAGGCAGGGCAAGCGGCGGCACGCGGTCGGGGTTGGTCGCGATCAGCGCTTTTTCCCGTCTGGTCCATCTGGCCAGCAGTTCTGCAGACGGTGCGGTGCCCATCAGACCTGGATGATGGATACCGGTGTACGAAACTTCCGGAATATGCCGTGACGTCGCCACGTCACCGCGGAAATCCCAGATCACCTTGTAGGCATCAGGGAACCGCTCGGTCAGGAACCCGCCGCCATTGTTCCTTGCGAAGACGCCGGTGTATCCCCATCCCTGCCCGGATAACGGGCCCGAGTCCTCCTGATTGCAGGCATCGATCTCGAGAATGTCGACGATCAGCAAATCGCCCGGTTCAGCGCCTTCGACATGGAACGGTCCCGACAACACGTGCACGCCTGCCAACGGCGCATGCCGGATATCGTCGGCCGAATCATCGTTCTTGATCGCGCCATCGAACCACTCGCGACAATCGGCTCGAAAGACCTCGCCGGGCTTGATCGTGACCGCAGCCGGAATGTCCGGATGCCAGCGATTGTGACCGACGATCTTCTGGTCCTTGAACTTCTTCGTATTGTCCAGCGGGAACAAATTCTTTGGCATTGGAATGTCTCCTTGAAGTCGTGGGTAGTGACACGGGTGAAGCAGACAGCTCAGGGAATGGACAGGGTTCGGGCAAGTCGACGCATCTCGTGGACATCTTGCTAGGGTCGTGGTAGCGCGCGCAGGGCTGGAGTCATCGAGACCGTTCGGCGCCGATGCGTCGATGAGGGCGGCAGGCTCGTCACCACCTCCGGTTCATGGCGACTCTTCTCGGCGTGAGACATTGCCGACATCCAGGCGCTGCGTGTCGTCGTCCTGAGCATCGGGGCAGAGACGATGCGACCCGATTCGTTTCCGCAGACCGGACAAGGGGCCGCAACGGCAGCGGCGCTGATCGGCGCGCTCCGCTCGAAGCGACCGTGGTCTTCACATCTGTATTCGTAGATCGCCATTGCGTGCCTCCTGTGTCTATCGTCGTTGATTGCGTTCGCGACATCATCCAGTCAGACCGGACCGTTTGATGCTTCGTCGCATCGTCCACACAGGTCGATACTGAAACAGAAATGGCGCAGGCGAATCCCTCGCGGCGACGAGCGCGCCTCATTCATTCCGATGAGGCAGGTCTCATCGAAACGGGCGCGCTCGGGTTGGCTCGCCTGTCACGGGAGAGGTTCTTCGGGAATCGGACAATTCGCCCGGGAATCAACCGGGTTTCGCTTGCAACGCTAGCGCTTCGACTCAGATCGTTGCATGCTGCTGCACGTTCGTTCCATCCTGAATCTCGACGAACTCTTGGCCGCGCGAGAATCCTTGCTCGACGTGCCGTGGGAGGATGGACGGCTGACCGCTGGTGAACAATCGGCGAGAGCCAAGAACAACCTGCAACTACGCGAGGATTGTGCAGAATCGCGGTCGGTTCGCGCGTTGATTCTGAGGGACCTCGCAATGCTCGCGCCGCTAGGCGCGGATTCCGATGACCTCTCCTCGATGCTGGTGCTGGAGGACGGCATCCTCCATCGTGAATCCGAGGCTGTGTTGAGGGTCGCCGCTCGATTGCGATCACCCTGGCGTTGGCTCGCCCTGATGAGCGCCATCCCTGGTCCGGTGCGCGATGCGATCTATCGCCATATCGGAAGGCGGCGCTACGAATGGTGGGGCCGCGTTTCCGCGGATACCTGCGCGCTGCGTGACGAGTCGACCAGGCGACGGTTCCTCTAGCCTTGCGAACGAACAGAAACGCGGACGCGCGCGATCCGCGATACGAACGTGCCACGATTTCGCCTCACCGTCGTTTCGGTCGGCTCAGAGGGTCGGTACCGGCAGCCCCGGCGTCTGCCAGCGTTCGCGGTTCTTCCCGATCAGCAATGCATCCACACCGGGCAGGGTTGCCAGAAGTGCCAGCGATCGCTCGGCGCCGAGCACCATGAACGCGGTCGACAGGCCGTCGGCTTCGAGGGCCGTCGGCGCGAGCACGCTGGCGCTGGCAAGCTGCGCAGGCGATTTGCCGACAGCGGG